>JAATGD010000016.1 GCA_015654965.1 Hyphomicrobiales bacterium | reverse complement strand
CCAATGAAGAACTGTTAATGATTTTTTTACTATAATGGAAAATAGATGCACTCATGTGTCTTTTTTGCCATGGTGTCTCCGCATTTGGTGTTCACTAAACGTCTATTAACCATTCAATTCGACAATCAATTGGATTGATGGCGGGACGAAGCGGGTTTCCAACGGCATCCGGTCAGGGCAACTGATGAAGACTTTGGCAAATGTGCCTCAGGTTTTAAAAGAGCCCTCAGGAACGAGTAAACGGTAAGGCGATAGGATTCGATGAGCAGCATATCGGTCATGAAAGCACGCTTTGCAGGCATCTGGGCAAAAGCCCGGTTTGCCGTAAAGTCGCGCCAGTCCCTTTCCTTCTCCCTTGCAATCTCGGCAATCTTTCTGGCTTTTTCACCCGTGGAGGCTTCCGCCGAAACCCGCTCTCTCAAGCTTTATTATGTCCATACCGGCGAAAAAGCGGAAATCGCTTTCAAGAGAAATGGTCGTTTTCTCCCCGATGGGCTGAAAAAGCTGAATGTTTTTTTACGTGACTGGCGTCGCAATGAGCCGACCAAGATGGACCCACGCCTGTTCGATCTGGTCTGGCAGGTTTATCAATCCTCCGGTTCCAGCCAGTATATAACGGTCGTGTCGGCCTATCGTTCGCCAGCCACCAATGCCATGCTGCGTGGACGTACCCGCGGTGTCGCCAAGAAGAGCCAGCATATGCTCGGTCGCGCCATGGATTTTTTCATTCCCGGCGTCAATCTTGCGAAGCTGCGCGGCATCGGCATGCGCTACCAGATCGGCGGCGTTGGCTATTATCCGCGTTCCGGCTCGCCTTTCGTGCATATGGATGTCGGCAATGTGCGTTCATGGCCGCGTATGAGCCGCCGCGAATTGCTGGCCTTGTTCCCCGATGGCAAAACCGCCCATCTGCCAGACGATGGCAAGCCCTTGCCCGGTTATGAACAGGCGCTGGCGATGATCGAAAAGCGTAAGGCTGGCGGTGGCGGTGTCATGATGGCCAGCAACGCCCCGACGCGCAGGAGCAAGTCGCTGTTTGCTGCCTTGTTCGGCGGCGGTGCCGACGAAGAAGAAGATAATGGTGATATACCGGTTCGTGGAACGGCGCGTCCGGCCCGTGCCACAGCACCCGCAAGAGAAGCGCCTGCCGCTCTACCTGAAGCACCGGCTCCGGTTCAGCCTGAGGAGCCGATGATTGCGGCGCTCCCCGTGCGTAATGCGCCGATCCCGATGCAGGCACCGCGTCCTGAAACGTCGATTGGTGATGTGCTGCCGGCTGTTGAACCGGTCGCGCCGGCTGCGAATGAAACGGCCATGGTTGCAATGAATGTTCCTGTTCCCACACGTCGACCTGATCTACCCGCACAGGAAGATCCAATTGCCGTGATGGCAAATCAGGC
Source organism: Hyphomicrobiales bacterium (assembly GCA_015654965.1). Taxonomy (GTDB): domain Bacteria; phylum Pseudomonadota; class Alphaproteobacteria; order Rhizobiales; family Rhizobiaceae; genus Brucella. The sequence goes on along the minus strand of JAATGD010000016.1, from coordinate 18,326 downwards.
TGAGGCAGAAGGCACCATGCAGGTGGCTGAGGCGCAGGTGCCGTCGCCCTTGATGAATGGTTTTGTGCCTGTTCCCGCCATGCGTCCGACGGATGGTGTCAATGGAGCGCAGTTTGCCTCTGTCATTCCGACAGCCCGCCCGGAACGTTCCGCTGATGTGGCCCCTTCCGGTGGACAGGATGCCATTGCGGCATTGGTCGATGGCGAGGAAAATATGGTCGCGGATAGCCAGTCACAAGTTCAGGCGCAGGCCCAGTCACAATCCCAGTCACAGCCCAAGCCAGCTGATCAGCTTGCGCTGTTGTCGAAAAGCGATGAAATCGGCGAGCTTATCTCAACGCCTGACGACGACGATGATTATGACGCCAAGCCTGTCAGCGCAATTCAGCCCCAGCAAAAGCCGACAACCGTTCAGGCAGCACCTGTTGCCGTTGGTAAATCGACGATTACCGGCGTTCGCACCACGGCCAAATCGGGCCGCCGCGTGAGCCGCAATTCTGCAAGGCCCGAGGCTGTGGTCCAGCCGGTATCGGTTAACAATGCAGGCGTTGCACTGTCGGCTGAATCGGTTTCGCGTACGGTGCCAGCGTCCAATCCGGTATTGCGCAACGATGCCATGCGCACCGCTCCCGCCGTGGTCTATACGGCCGGTTTCCAGCAGGGTGATCTGCCAAGCGAACGGGCCAATCAGTTCAGCGGCAAAGCAGTGACGTTCATGACCGTTGCGAAATTTGCCCGCACCAACTGATCTTGAAATGATAGCAAAAGAAAAGGGTCCCACGCGGACCTTTTTTATTGAAAGAAGAGGAGATCAGCCTTTCAGCTGTGCAGCATCACTGGCGAGTTTTGTGATGGCGTCCCAATTGCCTGCTTCGACCAGTTCCTTGGGTGCGACCCATGAGCCGCCAACGCAGATGACGTTGGGCAGCGAAAGATAGGTCTTGGCATTGGCAAGGCTGATACCGCCTGTCGGGCAAAAGAAGGTGCCGGAGAGCGGTGAAGCGAGCGCCTTGAGGAAAGCCGCGCAGCCTGCCTGTTCGGCAGGGAAGAACTTCAGATGCGTATAGCCTTCCTCACGCAGGGTGAGCATTTCGCTTGGCGTGATGGCGGCGGGCAGCAGCGGAACGGGGCTGTCATTGGCGGCGACAATGATCTCTCTGGTCGCACCGGGACTGACGATGAAGCGGGAGCCTGCTTTTGTCGCTTCCTCATATTGTCGTGCATTGAGGATGGTACCGGCGCCCACAATCGCTTCCGGCACGTCTGATGCCACCGCACGAATGGCGTCAAGGGCGGCGGAAGTACGCAAGGTGATCTCGATGGCCGGTAATCCGCCTTTCGCCAAAGCGCGCGCTAAAGGAACGGCATGTTCTACGCGGTCAATCAAGAGCACGGGAATGACCGGCTGGCCTTTCATCACGGGGGCAAGAAAATCGGTTTTTTGCGACATGGGTTTCACTCAGTTTGGTGCCTGCTATAATCGATTTAGAACGGCGCAATCGCTTTGTCCACCGCCTGAGCGGCTTCGGCTCGCTCGTTTCTGCCGGACAATGCGACGAAACGTGACTTGAATTCGCCTTCTGCGAGCGTTAGGTGCAGATAAAATTTCAACGAAGACAAAGCCTATGAGCAATTTACCGTTTAAAGTTGCAGCCCTTTATTGTTTTGCGCCGCTGCCGCAATATGAAAGCCTGCGCGAGCCGCTGGCAAAGCTTTGCTGCGCGAATGGTATCAAGGGAACGCTGCTTCTGGCGGCTGAAGGCATCAATGGCACGGTTGCTGGAACGGCGGGCGCGATTGAAAAGCTCGTTGCGCATATCACCTCCGTTCCGGGGCTTGGCGCGCCCGAACTCAAATATTCCTATGCAGCCGAAATGCCCTTCCATCGCATGAAAGTGCGCCTCAAGCGTGAAATCGTCACCATGGGCGTCGATGGCATCGACCCGCTCAAAAGTGTTGGCACCTATATTGCGCCCCAGGACTGGAATGCGCTGATTGCCGATGAAAATACGGTCGTCGTCGACACGCGCAATGATTATGAATATGCCATCGGCACCTTTGAAGGCGCGCTCGATCCGCAGACAAAAACGTTTCGCGAATTTCCGCAATGGGTCGAGGATAATCGCGACAAGCTCGAAGGCAAGAAGATCGCCATGTTCTGCACCGGCGGCATTCGTTGCGAGAAGGCGACGGCATTCGTCAAAGGACTTGGCTTTGACGATGTTTTTCATCTCAAGGGCGGGATTCTGAAATATCTCGAAGATGTGCCGCGCGAAGAGAGCCTGTGGAATGGTGAATGTTTCGTATTCGATGAGCGCGTGGCGGTCGGCCATGGGCTCAGCGAAAGCGATATCGAATTGTGCCGTGCCTGCCGTCGGCCCATTACGCAAGAAGACAAGCTCTCGCAATTTTTTGAAGAAGGCATTTCCTGCGCTGGTTGCCATGACGAACGCACGCCGGAGGACCGCGCCCGCTTTGCCGAGCGCCAGAAACAGATCAGGCTTGCCAAAGAGCGCGGTGCTCCCAGACATCTTGGTAGTTGATACTCATGCAGCCCTTTTGCCGCATCATCACCTGAAGGACTAGCCAAAAGCACCGCCCCCCATTAATGTGCCCGTGTTTTCGGAACGATCTGTATTCGTTGCGAAAATCGGGGCGGCTTTTGCATGGACGCCCGTGTGAAAAGGGACTGACGGCATCCGGGTCGCGTTTGCCTCCATCATGCCCATCATCGCAAGTCAAAGCATCGATGAAAAAGCGATGCTGGAACGAATGAGCGCTGGCATGGCCAGTGGATGATGGTTTTTGCCCGAAACTATGGGCTATGGAGGTCGAGAATGAAAAAGCTTATCGCTGCCTTTTTGATGACGGTTGTAACAGGTGTGGCCTCGGTTGCGCAGGCTGCCGACAAGGTGACGGTTTTTGCCGCAGCCAGCATGAAGGATGTGATCGAAGAAGCCGCAAAACAGATCAAGGCCAGGGACGGCACGGAAGTTGTCGCCTCCTTCGCATCGTCTTCGGTGCTGGCCAAGCAGATCGAGCAGGGCGCACCGGCGCAGATTTTCATTTCCGCCGATCTCGACTGGATGGATTATGTCGAGAAGGCCGATGCCATCGATAAGGCGTCGCGCAAGGTGATTGCCGGAAACGCGCTGGTCATCGCCACGCAAAAGGATACACCGAAAGGCGAGGCCAAGGATTTGTTGAGCGCCGGACGTTTCGCCATGGGTGATCCGTCCAATGTGCCTGCTGGCAAATATGGCAAGGCGGCGCTCGAAAAGCTCGATCTGTGGACAGGCGTTGAAAAGAATGCCGTCTTTGCCGAAAATGTCCGCGTTGCGCTGCAATATGTCAGCCGTGGGGAAGTCGGTGCGGCCATTGTCTATGCTTCCGACCGCGCTGCGGCGCCTGATCTTGTCGAAGCCTATCGCTTCCCCGCGTCGAGCCATGCGCCGATCCTTTACCCGGCAGCCCTGATTGAAAAGAATGAAAGTGACGCCGCCAAGGCGTTTCTCGCTTTCCTTGAAAGCGATGCCGGTCAGGCGATCATCAAGGACAAGGGCTTTGTCGGTGCAGCCGAGGCCGCTCAATGAGGGCCGCGCAATGATGGAAGGTCAGGTCTGGCAGATCGTGCTTTTGTCACTCCGGGTTGCCGGGGTCGCCATTATCGTTGCCCTGCCGGTTGCTTTCGTCGTTGGCTGGATTCTTGCCCGGTTCCAATTCCCGGGCAAGTCTCTTGTGCAGGCCATCGTCACCATGCCGCTGGTCCTGCCGCCTGTTGTGACCGGCTATTTCCTGCTGATCTTCATGGGCACACGCGGCATGCTGGGCGCGCCCTTGCAGGAATGGCTCGGTCTTTCCTTCTCCTTCCGCTGGACGGGGGCAGCATTGGCCGCAGGCGTCATGGCCTTTCCATTGCTGGTGCGTCCGATCCGTCTTTCCATCGAAGGGCTTGATCGCGGGCTTGAGGAAGCCGCGCGCACGCTCGGCGCCAATCCAGTGGTTGCCTTTCTGACCGTGATCCTGCCGCCCTTGCTGCCGGGTATTCTGGCGGGCGCGGTGCTGGGTTTTGCCAAGGCGCTGGGCGAGTTCGGCGCAACCATCACCTTCGTTTCCAACATTCCCGGTGAAACACAAACCCTGTCGCTTGCCATCTATTCACTGTTGCAGACCCCGTCGGGGGATGCGCAAGCCTTAAGATTGATTGGCATATCCGCCACCATTTCGATTGTCGCCGTGATCTTGTCGGAATGGTTGCAGCGCAGGCTTTCGGGAGAGAAAAAATGAGCGGGCTTGTCGTTTCCGTTCAAGGGCGCAATGGCAAATTCGACGTAGAGGCCGGTTTTGCCGCAGGTCTTGGCGTGACGGCGCTGTTCGGCCCTTCGGGCGCGGGCAAGACCACATTATTGAAGATGATCGCCGGAACGCTGCGCCCGCAAAGCGGCCGTATTGCGGTCGGGGATTTCACGCTGTTCGATATGGATCAAGGCATCGATCTGCCTCCTGAGAAACGCCGCATCGGCTATGTTTTTCAGGAAGCGCGACTTTTTCCGCATATGAGCGTGAAGCGAAACCTCACCTATGCCCGCTGGGCGGGTGGGCGGAAAACCACGCGCGGTTTCGAGGACGTGGTGGCGCTGCTCGGCATCGATCATCTGTTGACCCGCGCACCGGCAACACTTTCGGGCGGTGAGCGCCAGCGGGTGGCCATAGGGCGCGCGCTTTTGTCCGATCCCGCGCTTTTGCTGCTGGACGAGCCTTTGTCCTCGCTCGATCATGCGCGGCGGCAGGAAATCCTGCCCTTCATCGAGCGGTTGCGCGATGAAAGCCATGTGCCGATTGTCTATGTCAGCCATGAGATCGGTGAAGTGGCGCGGCTGGCTGATGAGATCGTTCTGCTGTCAGGCGGAAAGGTCACGGCGAGCGGGGCGGCGACGGAGATATTTCCGCTGATCGACGCGCAAGGAGAAGGCGAGGGCGTTTTGCTGGAAGGCGTGGTTTCATCCTATGACGCGGCTTACAGGCTGGCAGAGGTCGACCTTGGCGGAGCCAGGTTCCAGTTGAGCGATCAGGGGCTGAAGGAAGGCATGCATGTGCGCCTGCGTGTGCGCGCGCGTGATGTGTCCCTTGCCCGCAAGGCGCCCGATGAAATCTCCGTCCGCAATCTGTTGCCGGTTTTGATCACGGCAATCGAAGCGGGCGAGGGGCCCAATGCCTATGTCGCGCTCGATTTTGAAGGAAAGCGTCTCGGTGCCCGTGTGACGCGGCGTTCCGTGGACGATCTTGGCTTGCGCGTGAATGATCGGGTGGTGGCGCTGGTCAAGGCTGTATCGGTGGATCGCGCCGCCATACGCGAAAAATGAAACGGCGGCACTTTTATGAAGCGCCGCCGCCTAAATGCAGTTTTCAATCGATCAGCGTCGACGCAGGACCGAAAGAACTTCCTTGCTCGGATGTCCGTCCGGCTGCAAGCCATTGCGCTTCTGGAATGCTTCGATAGCCGAGCGGGACGTCGAGCCGATCTTGCCGTCGATATTGCCGTCATAATAGCCGAGCGCCTTGAGATGGGTCTGCAATTCCTGCCGCTCGTTCATGGTGATGGGCGTGAAAGGCCGGTTCCAGTCCTGCCGCAATCCCTGATAACCGCCGATGCGGTCGGCGAGTATGCCAACAGCAAGCGCATATTTGTCGGCATTGTTATAGCGCTTGAGCACGAAGAAATTCTTGGTCATCAGGAAGGCGGGACCTTTACGTCCGTCCGGCACTTTTAGCGTGGCCTTTTCATTTGCGTCGGGGAAGGGGCGACCATTGGCACGCACGACGCCGTGGCGCTGCCATTCGGCAATGCTGAGCGATCCCGCCGGCAATTTACCGCCTGCGGGCAGCACCACTTCATAGCCCCATGAGCGGCCCGGTTGCCAGCCATTGCGATGCAGGAGATTTGCGGCCGTGCCGAGCGCATCGGGAATGGAGTTCCAGATGTCGCGCTTGCCATTGCCGTCCATATCCACCGCATAGGCCTGATAGCTGGTGGGGATGAACTGGGTATGACCCAGAGCTCCCGCCCACGAGCCGGACAGGTGTCCGCGATCGATATCGCCGGTCTGGAGGATTTTCATCGCGGCGATCAGCTGGCTGCGGCCATATTTGGCGCGACGGCTATCGGCATAGGCGAGGGTTGCCAGCGAGCGGATGGCATCGCGCATTACATCGTCACGCTTGAGGATTTCGCCGTAATTGCTTTCCATCGACCAGATGGCGAGGAGAATATTGCGATCAACCGAGAAACGCTGCTCGATGCGCTGAAGCCATGGCCCCCATTTGCGCGCCATGGTCTGGCCGACCGCAACGGAATCCTCGTTGACGCGGTTATCGATATAATTCCACACAGGCTCGGTGAATTCCGGCTGGTAACGCGCTTTTTCCAGCACCACCGGATCGGGCGCATCGACGCCGCGAAAGGCGCGGTCGAAGGTCGAAGGCGTCACACCGCTATTGATGGCGACCGGACGGAAACTGGCCACCCATTGCCGGAATTTGGCGTCAGCCAGTGCCGGGCCGGTCGAGAGCGCGGATGTCAAAGCCACAACTGCGGCCACGACTGCAATTGTCGCAGCAGTCTTGAGCTTTAATTTTTGTCCCAGCGTGATTGGAAATCGCAGCATTCTGTGTTTCCCTTGTGCAATCATTCTCTGTGCAACCGTGCTTGTGCCATTACTGGCGTTTGTCTTAACGATATTGCTTCTGCGTATTTCTGATTGCATTCCGGTTTTATACCATTCAGCATTGAATATTGGCAGCATAAAATTGCAGTATCGTTCAGTCGAATATTCAAATTACACCCTGTCGGTTAGCATTTGGTTTACCATCAGGGGGAGATGCAAAAAATTTCAAAGAAGTTTTGAATCAAGCCAGATTAATGATGGTTCATTGAATGTGATGGTAGAGCGTGCGTAATTTCGTCTTTCCTTAATCAAAAGGCCTTATTTGAAAGTCAGTTACTTCAATGCTTTGATAGCAAATCCGCATTCTTGAAAGTCGAGGAGAGGAATGAGTTCAATCCGTAAAATCCGCAAGGCCGTTTTCCCTGTTGCCGGTCTTGGTACCCGCTTCCTGCCAGCCACGAAATCCGTTCCCAAAGAAATGCTGACGGTGGTGGACAAGCCCGTCATCCAATATGTGGTCGATGAGGCGCGCGAAGCGGGCATTGAACATCTGATCTTTGTTACGGGGCGCAACAAGGCGGTCATCGAGGACTATTTTGATGCGCAGGTGGAGCTTTATGCAACGCTTGCCGAACGCGGCAAGCAGGAAATTCTGGACCATCTTCAGGATCTTCAGCCGCAACCCGGCACCACGAGCTTTACGCGCCAGCAGGACCCGCTGGGTCTGGGACATGCGGTGTGGTGCGCGCGCGAACTGGTCGGCAACGAGCCTTTTGCGCTGCTGCTGCCGGATATGGTGATGCAGTCCAAAAAGGGCTGCCTCAAGGAAATGGTCGAGCTATACGAGCAGACCGGCGGCAATGTCATTGCCGTGCAGGAATGCGATCCCGAAGAAGCCCATAAATACGGTATCGTCGGCAAGGGTGCGAGCGTTGCCAATGGTTTCGAGATCAACCAGATGGTCGAAAAGCCCGCCAAGGGAACGGCACCGTCCAATCTCTACATCAACGGACGCTATATCCTGCAACCGGAAATTTTTGCGCTTCTGGGCAAGCAGGAGAGGGGGGCGGGCAACGAAATCCAGTTGACCGACGCCATGCTCAAACTGGCTGACGTGCAGAAATTCTACGGCTTCAACTATCAGGGCCGCACCTTCGACTGCGGCTCCAAGGCGGGCTTTATCGAGGCCAATGTCGCTTTCGCGCTGTGGCGTCAGGATATCCGGCCGACCGTCGAAGCCTCAATCGCCGATCTTCTGAAGACGATCAAACCGGCTTGAGCCATTGTTGGTTTAACACGAACCCCTCCTTTCATCTGAAAGGCGGGGTTTTTGCTTTCTGACACCCGCCTGCGGCAGGAAAACCTTGGACAAGCCCCATCGAAGCAGCTATCGCTTTGCGGCATGGAAAAGCTTGATAAATCCCGGAATGCAACGGATGCCAAAGCGGCAATCGCTTCGGCGCTGCGGACTGTCAAAACGGAAAACGAGGGCCTTGCCGCATTGGCGCAAGCGCTTGACAATGGTCTGGCGGAGCCATTTGCCGAGGCTGTGGAGCAGATTGCCAAAGCCAAGGGGCACCTGATCGTCACTGGTGTCGGTAAAAGCGGCCATATCGGTGCAAAGCTTGCTGCGACTTTTGCCTCCACTGGAACGGCGGCCTTTTTCGTGCATTCGGCGGAAGCCAATCACGGCGATCTGGGCATGATCGGACGCGACGATGTGATTCTGGCGATTTCCTGGTCGGGCGAAACCGCGGAACTCAAAGGCGTGGTCAATTATTCGCAGCGTTTTGCGATTCCGCTGATCGCCATCACCTCGCGTGCCACATCAGCGCTTGGACGGGCGGCAGATGTGGCGCTTATTCTGCCAAAGGCCGTGGAAGCCTGTCCGCATGGCCTTGCGCCGACGACCTCGACCATGATGCAGCTCGCCATCGGTGACGCGCTGGCGATTGCGCTTCTGGAAGCACGCGGCTTTAGCCCCAGCGATTTCAAGACATTCCATCCCGGCGGTTCGCTGGGTGCGAGCCTCATTCATATCCGCGATATCATGCATCGCGATGACCGCCTGCCGCTGGTCGAGGCGGGAACCTCGATGCCCGACGCCATGAAGGTGCTGGCGCAGAAAAGTTTTGGTTGCGTGATCGTGGTCACGCCCACCGGCGAACTGGCGGGTATCGTGACGGATGGTGACATTTCGCGCAATCTGAGCCGCAATCTTGCGCAACTTTCGGTCGATGACATCATGACGCGTGCGCCTAAGACGATTGCTCAGGACACGCTGGCAACGGCGGCGCTCAACCTGATCAACGAAAACCATATTGGCGCGTTGATCGTGGTTGAAGACAAGCGCCCGATCGGTCTGGTGCATTTCCACGACCTGTTGCGGATCGGGGCCGCTTAAGGCTCTTATGGTCCTGCGCAGATTTCGGCGCGGCTGATCTGAACCTGCCCCACTTCGGTGCTATAGGCGCGTAGCCCCTGATCATCGAGCATGATGATGCGATAGCAGGGATTGCCGCTGGTCCACCATGCATCGGGCCGGTCGATTTCAGTGATAAAACGATGCGAACAGGCCTGTCCCGAACTGTAAGCGATGCCTTCGCGGCTCGTGCCGGAAAGCGGCACATGGATATGGCCGAAGACGATATGGCGAACACCGCCCGGATGGGTTTTCAGGCGACGCATCACAGCGCCATCGTCATGCATGCCGATATGCTCGAAATGCGCAATACCGGCATCGAATGGCGGATGGTGGATGAAGATTGTCACCGGCAAATCGGAAGCACCCTCAAGCGCCTGATCAAGCCATTTTAACCTGTCTTCACCGTAAATGCCGCCAATCACATCCGCTTCATGGCTGTCGAGGAAGAGAAGTCTTCCATGATCTGTATCGATAAAGGACTGGATATAGCCGTTTTCATCGCACGGATGATCGGGGAAAGCGGCGACGAATTGCGGGCGGCGGTCGTGATTGCCGAGCAGCAAGCGTGTCTTGAAAGGAACCGGCGCCAGAATATCGCGCAGAAGATCATAGGCTTGGCTGTCGCCATGATTGCACAGATCGCCGGTGATGACCAGAAGATCGGTATCCGCATGTCTGGCAAGAATATCGCCCACTGCCGCTCGCAATTGTTTTTCAGGGTCCACACCGTTGACCGCGATGCCTGACGGCATGAGATGGGTGTCGGTGATCTGGATGATTTTCATGATCGTCTTTCAATCAATAGGGCGGCAATAAAGATGCCGGGAATGCAGTCCGCATTCCCGGCATTGGCAAATGCCTGCTTATTTCATCAAGGCGTTGGTCTGCTCGACGATCTGCTTGAGCCCATCTTCGGGCGTCACCTCACCGCGCATGACGGTGCCGATGATGTCGCGCTGGGTGCGCCAGATACGCACCGAATCCCCACCCGGATAACCGGCCCAAGGCAGCGAACTATCAGCTTGCAGCGAGGCGGTTTTCACATTCGGATGGTCCTTGTAGTAAGGCTCCAGATATTCAGGACCGGTGGCGAGCTTGTTGGTCGGAAGGTAGCCGGTGATGCGCACGATCACGTTCTGCGCTTCAGGTCCGGTGATCCATTTCAGATACTTCCACGCGGCTGCCTGTTTGTCCTTGTCTTGCGTCAGGATAACAGCCGAATTGCCGCCCGTGGGAACACCGCCATTTTCAGCGTTATCCAGCGGGAAGGTCGCGGTCACAAGCTTGAAGCGGTCGCCGACAAGGCCTTCGATGGTCTGCACATGGGCGGGGGTGGAGAAGATGAAGCCCGTGAGGCCCGCACCGAATTGCTGGCGCGACTGGTCCCAGTCAAGCAGGTTCTGCCCGCCTTCGGTCACGAACTGGCGCGTGAGTTTCAACGCATTGAGGCCGATTTCATTGTCGAAAGCGACTTTTTTCGTCGCTTCATCGACCAGCTTACCGCCCTGTTCAAAAATCAGCGACTGCCACAACCAGTCATCCGGCCAGCCATTGATGTCATAGCCCATACCGGCGATTTTCGGGTCGAGCGCATGGATCTTTTTCGCCAGATCAATCAGACCGGCAAAGGTTTTGGGCATGTTTTCCGGATCACCACCGGCTTTTTTGACGAGATCGGCATTGATATAGATGATCGGCGATGAGGCATTGACCGGCAGGCCATATTGCTTGCCGTCGATCTGGCCGAGTGCGGCCATCTTGGGGCTGTAATTCTTATCGAGAAACGCCTGTCCGCCTTCGGCTTCAATGAAGGTTGCAAGATCGGTGATCTGGTTACGGGGTTGAAGCGTATGCACCAGTTCGCCGGTCAAATTATAGCCGGAGAAATAGACATCCGGCAGATTGCCGGTGACGGCTGCACGCAACACTTGCTGCTGGCCTTCATTATAGCCGACGGCAGGAGCCAGAAAATTGATCTTGATATCGGGATTGTTCTTCATGAATTCATCAGCCAGCGGCTGATGGAATTTGGTAAACCCCGGCAGGTTGTAAAGAATATCAAGCGTCGTCTCGTTGGCAAAGGCCATGTTTGGAGCGAAGCTCGAAAGAGCAACGCCCAGAAGCATGCCATTGATGAGGCTGCGGCGGTTGAGTGTCATGTTAGTCTCCAATGGAGTTTGGGAGGATGGAGAGGGGTCATTTGACCCCGGTCATGGTGATGCCTTCGATGAAGTGTTTGCGTGCCAGCAGGAAACAGATGACCATGGGGGCGGTGATGATCGTCGCACCCGCCATGAGCGCGCCGTAATTGGCACCCGATTCGATATCGGCGAAAAACAGCATGCCGAGCGGTGGCGGCGCGAGATTGGTGTCGGAGATGACGATCATCGGCCAGTAGAGGTCGTTCCAGTGCGCAACGAGCGAGAAGACCGAGAAAGCAGCCAAGGACGGCAGCGAGCCGCGCAGCACCAGCCCCCAACAGATTTCCATTTCCGAAAACCCGTCCATGCGGGCGGCTTCAATGATTTCGTCGGGATAGCTGCGAAACGACTGGTGAAAGAGAAAGATCGCAAAGACCGACAGGAAGAACGGCGCCATCATCGCAAAATAGCTGTTGAGGAGTTCCGCCTTGGCCAGTCCCACGAAAAGCGGCAAAGCCAGTGCCTGAATGGGCACGCAAAGCGCTGCAATGACCAGAGCCAGCATCAGTTTTCGGCCCGGAAAGCGCAGTTTTGCCAGAGCGTAAGCGGCAGGCACGGCGGTTAAGACCTGCACGATCAGGATGTCGCCGCAGACGATGACGCCATTGAGCATAAAGCGGAGCATCGGCACCTGTGCGATGGCGCGGCCATAATTCTCAATCGCGTCGAATTTTTCCGGGATCGGCCACAGCGAGACGTTGAAAATTTCCGCAGGCGAACGGATGGAGGTCAGCACCATCCAGTAGAAGGGCAGCAGCATCACGAAAGCGCCGAGTGCCAGCACGAGATGCGGCAGATATTTGCGAAGGGCGATCATCAGTAATGCACCTTCTTGTCGAGATGCAGCGTCTGGCCGATGGAGAGAACCAGCACGATGGCAAGGAAAATCAGGGTGAGGGCTGCGGCATAGCCGGTGTTGGAATATTCAAACCCTTCGAGATAGAGATTGAACAGCAATGTTTCCGACCCGAACCGTCCCTTGGTCAGCACCGCGACCGTCTCGAACACCTTGAAAGCGGAAATCGAGGTGGTGACGACGACGAACATGGTCGTCGGCCCCAGCATCGGCCATGTCACGGTCAGAAAACGGTCGATCGGGTTTTTCGCGCCATCAAGGCGGGCCGCTTCATGCAGGTCCTTTGGGATTGCCGTGAGGCCTGCCAGAAACAGGATCATGTTAAAACCCAGCACCTGCCATACGCCCATCAGCGCCATGGTGGGGATGAGAAGCGACGGGTTTGACAGAAAAGCCACCGGCTCGAAGCCGAACCATTTGATCGCGGCATTGACCGGGCCAATGGAGGGATGCAACAGGAACTGCCAGACGGTCGCCATCGCAACAAGGGTTGCGGTCACGGGCAGGAAATAGGCCACTTCCCAGAAGGCGCGGCTTTTCTTGCGGTTATAAACCAGCAAAGCCACACCGAGCGCCAGAAACACCCCGTACGGAATGACTATCAACGCGTAAATGACGGTGTTTCTCAATGCCCTTAAAAAGACCGGATCGGAAAAGGCATTGATGAAATTATCAAGCCCGACAAAACGGGTCGATAGCGCGCCAAGCTGATAATCCGTCACCGAAAAACCTGCCAGCAACAGCATCGGAATGATATAGGTCGCAAGCAGCAGCAAACCCGCAGGCGCTGCAAACATCAACCCGCGCAGGATGAGCCGCCGTGCCGCTTTCGACAAGCGGGGTTTGGCCGTTACACCTTCAAGCGTAGAAAAGTGGGTTGCTGTCATGCCATCACCCGTTCACGCACGGTTTCAAGCCGCTCGCCGTTTTCGCCAAAGAGATGGGCTTTTTCAGCCGTAAAGCCGATATGGAGCTGGCCATCCCCATCCGCCCCCATCGCCTCACCCACCCTCTGGCGTAGAGTGATCTCGATATTGTTGTCGCCATGCAGAAGACAGGTGACGTAGCGGTCGGCACCATGCGTCTCGCTGCGGATGATTTTTGCGTCGAGCCCTTTTGCGGCGACATGCACATCTTCCGAGCGAAGGCCGAGCGTGGCAAGGCCGTTTGTCCCAGCGGCAACATTCACGCCAAGCCTTTCACCCATGAAGCTGACACGTCCCTGCATATCGATCTCGACCGGCAGAAGATTGATCGTGGGCGTGCCGATGAAGCGGGCCACCGTCAGCGTCGCGGGGCGGCTATATAATTCATCGGGCGTGCCCAGTTGCTCGATGCGGCCTTCCGACATCAGCGCGATGCGGTCGGACATGGTCATGGCTTCAATCTGGTCGTGGGTCACATAGATGAAAGTCGCGCCAAGGCGTTTGTGCAATCGCGCCAGCTCGTCGCGCATATGGGCGCGTAATTTGGCATCGAGATTGGACAGCGGCTCATCCATCAAAAAGGCTGCGGGCGAACGCACGAGCGCGCGCGCCAATGCCACGCGCTGGCGCTGGCCGCCGGAAAGCTGTGCTGGTTTGCGGTCAAGAAGATGCTCAATCTGAAGCGTTTCAGCAGCCTCGATGACGGCCTTGTCGATCTGGGCCAAAGCTGCGGATTTCGCCACCATGCGCCCGATCAGTGGAAGCCGTGCGGATAGCGTGAGGTGGCGCATGCGAAGCGGTGTGGCGATATTCTGGCGCACATTCATATGCGGATACAGCGCATAGGATTGGAACACCATCGCCAGATTGCGGTCGCTGGGGTCGATATCGGTCACGTCCTGATTGCCGATTGAGACATGGCCTTGGTCAGGCGTTTCAAGTCCCGCGATAATGCGCAACAGGGTGGATTTTCCGCAGCCGGACATGCCGACCAGAGAAATGAACTCTCCGGCGCGAATGGAAAGATCGATGCCTTTGAGAACGGCATTGCCGCCAAAGGTTTTGCCGATATTGGAGAGTTCGACTGACTGACGCATGGTTCCGCACTTTCTTATGCAAGCGCGCAAGCCTATGCTTTGCTAATGTAACAGTCCGACGACACTATTATAAATGTTCGATGACAATCGGCATGACGCATCCCTTTGGCAAGGGAGGCGTCGCGGTCGAATATTGCAATGGGCATCTTGTCGTTGTGATACGTTGGCCTGAATTGATTCAAGTGTGACTGGAGTAGACAATGCTGGAACGGATGATCGATCAGGGAAGGGGGCTTGAGCCTGCCGATATCGTCTTGAAGGGCGGGCGCTTCTTCGATCTGGTAACCGGCGAACTGGTCGAAAGCGATATTGCGATCTGCGGTGAGCGCATTGTCGGTACCTTCGGCAGCTATGAAGGCGCGCGGGAAATCGATATTTCGGGACGTATCGTCGTGCCGGGTTTCATCGACACGCATCTGCATATCGAATCCTCGCATATCACCCCGCATGAATTCGACCGCTGCGTGCTGCCGCAAGGGGTGACGACCGTCATTTGCGATCCGCACGAGATTGCCAATGTGCTGGGAGCGGAAGGCATCAAATTCTTTCTCGATAGCGCGCTTGAAACCGTGATGGATATCCGCGTGCAGCTTTCGAGCTGTGTGCCCGCCACCCATATGGAAACATCGGGTGCGCAACTCTTGATCGACGATCTGCTGCCCTTTGCCGATCATCCCAAGGTGATAGGGCTTGCGGAATTCATGAACTTCCCGGGCGTTCTGGCCAAAGACCCCGAATGCATGGCAAAGCTCAAAGCCTTTCAGGGGCGGCACATCGATGGCCATGCGCCGCTTTTGCGCGGGGCCGATCTCAATGGCTATATTTCCGCAGGCATCCGCACCGAGCATGAGGCGACGAGCGCGGAAGAAGCGCTTGAGAAAATGCGCAAGGGCATGCATGTTCTGGTGCGCGAAGGGTCTGTATCCAAAGACTTGAAATCCTTGATGCCGATCATCACCGAGCGTCATGCGCAGTTTCTTGCCCTTTGCACCGATGATCGCAATCCGCTCGATATCGCCGATCAGGGCCATCTCGATTATCTCATCCGCACGGCGATTGCGGGCGGGGTTTCGCCTTTGGCGATCTATCGCGCCGCAAGCATATCCGCTGCCCGCGCTTTCGGCCTTTTCGATCGCGGGCTGGTTGCGCCCGGACAACGCGCCGATCTGGTGGTGCTCGACAGTCTCGAAGGCTGCCACGCGGAACACGTGCTTTCGGCGGGACGCGTGGTGTCGGATGCGCTGTTTGCAGCGCGCAAAACTGTTGCGCTGGTCGGGCGCAACAGCGTGAAGGCGCCGCGTGTGAGCGCGTCGAATTTCCGCTCGCACTCCAACAGCGGCAAGACACGCGCCATCGGCATTATCCCGGGCAAGATCATTACCGAAAGTCTGGAGTTTGAATTGCGGGTCGGCCCCAACGGTGTCGAGCCGGATTTTCAGCATGATGTGGTGAAAGTCGCGGTCGTTGAACGCCATGGCAAGAATGGCAATATCGCCACGGGTTTCATGCATGGGTTCGGGCTGAAATCGGGTGCCATTGCCTCGACGGTGAGCCATGACAGCCACAATATCTGCGTGGTCGGCGCGTCAGACGCGGATATTGCCGTTGCCGCCAACCGGCTGGGTGAAATCGAGGGCGGGTTTGTCGTGGTGCGTGACGGACATGTGCTTGCAGAATTGCCGCTGCCGGTCGCGGGTCTGATGAGTGACCAGTCGTTTGAAACGGTGCGCGAGGAATTGCGCAAATTGCGCCATGCGGCCGAAGAACTCGGCTCGACACTGGAAGAGCCGTTTCTGCAACTCGCTTTCATTGCGCTTCCGGTGATCCCGCATTTGAAAATCACCGATCGCGGTCTGGTCGATGTCGACCGTTTTGCTTTTGTCGGCAATTAATTAAGGCCGATAATCCTTATAGGCGGGCAGATTGAATGCGGGCAGGCTGTCGGCCTGAACGACGGCCCGCGCGACCGCCTGCGCCATGACATGCGCGGCAATCGCGCCAATGGCGGTCACATCGGCCTTTATGCCACCCGCCTTGCCGGTCGAGAGCGCAAAAATCGTATCGCCATCCCACATGGTATGGACCGGATTGATTGTGCGGGCAAAGCCGTCATGGGCCATGGCCGCGATTTTTTTCAGCTCTGCCTTGCCAAAGGGCGCATTGGTGGCAATCGCGCCGATGGTGGTGTTGGCACCCGCCGATTTCACGACGCCATGACCGTGCATGATGGCATTCATCGTGTCGCGAAAGCCTTTGCCGTTTTCGCTTCTCGCACCCGCCAATATCTGCCGGGAATGGGGCGCGTAAACATCGCCCACTGCATTGACGGCGACAATCGCCCCCACCACGATGTCCGTTCCGGGTATTTTATGGCTTGCGGTGCCAAGCCCGCCTTTCATGGCATATTCCATGCCGAACATCTTGCCCACGCTCGCGCCTGCGCCCGCACCAATATTGCCTTCGCCCGATGGCGTGGTCGTTGCCGCCTTGCAGGCGCGATAACCGGCCTCAGCATCCGGGCGGATGGAGAAATCGCCGACACCCAGATCCATCAGCACGGCTGCGGGCACGATGGGCACCACACCGCCTGCAATCGCAAAACCGATGCGGTTTTCTTCTAGATATTGCATGACCCCTGTCGCCGCATTCAGCCCGTAGGCGCTGCCGCCCGATAAAAGCACGGCATGGACTTGATCGACCAGATTGATGGGGTCGAGCAGATCGGTTTCGCGCGTTCCTGGTGCCGAGCCGCGCACATCGACACCTGCGCAGGCACCTTCTTCGCATAGCAGAACCGTGCAACCGGTCGGACGGCGGTCAAGCGTATGATGCCCCAGTTTCACACCCGGTACATCGGTGATTGAGCCTCCCATCAAATCCGGCATGTGCTTTTTCCTGTTTTTCTGCTGGGTGGCCAATCTATCATTAATTCACTATCAGTCACTGAAACTTGTAGCGCGGGGCCTTTTCTTTGCGTCATAACCGTGTTACCAGCCAGTGCCAATTCAACACCCCAAGAGACACGTCGCTGCTCCCGGATATATCCCGGAGAGGCGGCTTTTCTCATTTCATAAAACCGGCAAAGGAATTGGCAATGGCTAAAATCGTGGAAACGTCCACAGGCGCTCTCGCTCTCACTTTCGACGATGTGCTGTTGCAGCCCGGTCATTCGGAAGTCATGCCCGGTCAGGTCGATCTGCGCACCCACATTGCTGCCGATATCGAACTCAACCTGCCGCTACTTTCTGCCGCCATGGATACGGTCACCGAAGCCCGTCTGGCGATTGCCATGGCGCAGGCTGGTGGCATCGGCGTCATTCACCGCAATCTGACGCCCGAGCGTCAGGCCGAGGAAGTGCGTCAGGTCAAGAAGTTTGAATCGGGCATGGTCGTCAATCCCGTAACCATCGGCCCGGATGCGACGCTTGCGGACGCGCAGGCGCTGATGAAGGCGCATGGCATTTCCGGTATTCCGGTGGTTGAAAGCGCGGCCAAGGGGCCGGGCCGTCTCGTCGGCATCCTGACCAATCGCGATGTGCGTTTTGCCTCCGACCCCGATCAGAAAATCCACGAACTCATGACGCACCAGAATCTTGTCACCGTGCGCGAAAACGTCAATCAGGATGAGGCCAAGCGGTTGCTGCACAGCCACCGCATCGAAAAGCTGCTGGTGGTGGATGATCAGGGCCGTTGCGTCGGGCTTGTCACCGTCAAGGATATCGAAAAGTCGCAGCTAAACCCCAATGCCGCCAAGGATGCGCAGGGCAGCCTGCGCGCGGCTGCTGCCACAAGTGTCGGCGAGGACGGCTATGAACGCGCCGAACGCCTCATTGATGCCGGTGTCGACCTTCTGGTGGTCGATACGGCGCATGGCCATTCGCAGCGCGTTCTCGATGCGGTTGCGCGCATCAAGAAA
This sequence comes from Hyphomicrobiales bacterium, assembly GCA_015654965.1. GTDB lineage: Bacteria > Pseudomonadota > Alphaproteobacteria > Rhizobiales > Rhizobiaceae > Brucella. The sequence continues at coordinate 240 of JAATGD010000016.1, read as the reverse complement.
GCCTATCCGAATGTCGCCATTCTGGCGGGCAATGTTGCAACGGCAGGCGGCACAAAAGCGCTGATCGATGCGGGCGCGGATGCCGTCAAGGTCGGCATCGGACCCGGCTCCATCTGCACCACGCGCATTGTCGCGGGTGTTGGCGTGCCGCAGCTTTCCGCCATTATGTCGGCAGTGGAAGCCGCACAGAAGCAAAATATCCCGGTCATTGCCGATGGCGGCATCAAATTCTCGGGCGAT
>JAATGD010000077.1 GCA_015654965.1 Hyphomicrobiales bacterium | reverse complement strand
TTCAAGGACCACGCGCTGCCGCTTGTCGTGATGGTGAGTTGGGGCATTGCATTTTTTGCGTATTGGCTTGCGGTGCCGGCGAACCGCTGGGGCAGCGAGGTCTACACGGCCGCGCAGCTCAAGACTATTCAGGAAGTTATCACGCTGATCGTGTTCGGCGCGTTTTCGGTTTTGTATTTGAAGGAGCCATTGGGCTGGAATCATGCGCTGGGCTTCGCGCTTATTGCAGCCGGTGCATTTTTCATTTTTCGCAAATGGTGAAATGGCGGCTTCTTATTGTCTAGCGGACAAAAGCGCAGCAGGGTTTGCAGCGTGTTCGGGTGTCGCGCTTCTGCTGCGTGTTCCGGTTGCAATAACCAATGATGCAGCCAGCAAAATGGCCGCCATTAACGATACGACGACAACAAAGGTCGGCGTCTTCATGGAGAATCTCCGCAAAACGGGGAGGTTAAGAGTTAGAGCGCCTGCATGGCCGCGGCGACGCGGATCGACAATATGGTGATGGCGACGATCAGGCCCATCGATAGGAACAGCGCCGCGATCGCCGCTGCGGCAGCGTCGGCCAATCGGGACGAAACAGAACGAGTGGACGGGCCGAAGCCTTCATCCAATGCAGGCGACCGTGTCATGGCCGGGGTCCTTGCGCGGTGCGAATCACCACGTTATTGGAACTTCTCAAAAATCGCTGTCGAGATTTTGGCGGGAAATGCCGAAAACATGACATAATAAAGGCAGTGGCGCTGCCTATCCCCGCTATTCTTTGTCGCCGCCGTTCAGACTTCGGCGGTGAGCGCCGGGCTTGGCGCGGTGGTGCCGGATGCTCCTGTCATCGGCACGAAGCGCGGCTCGGCCTCGATACGTTTCAACCAGGCGCGCACCGATGGATAGCCGGCGAGATCGAAATCGCATTGCTCCGCGACATGGGTGTAACCGTAGAGCGCGATGTCGGCGATGGTGAAATGGCCGGCGGCGAAGTAATCATGGATCTTGAGATGGTTTTCCATCACCTGTAGCGCGCCATAGCCGCGTTCAATCCAACCCTCTAGCGCGTGGGTCTGCAAGTCACGTCCGCCGCGCACCAGTACCAGCCAGAAATAGGCCGCGCCGACGCTCGGCTCCAGCGCGTGCTGTTCGAAGAACATCCATTGCAGTGCCTGTGCACGGTCGATGCGGTCTTCCGGCGCCAACGATGTGCCGACCGTGACGTACCAGAGAATCGCGTTTGATTCGGCGAGGTAGCGATCTTCGGCGACTTCCAGCAACGGAACCTGCCCGCTTGGATTCATCGCGAGGAATTCGGGCGTGCGGCTTTCGCCCCGCAAGATGTCGATTTCGATGGCCTGGTACGGCGCGTCCATCAACGCCAGTGCAAGGCGCACCTTGTAGCTGTTGCCGGACCGCTGCATCGAGTAGAGCTTGTACATTGCGCGCGAATTCATCCTTTGATCCCGTCCTTGCAGGCGCGGGATCCCTGTCACAATGATGCCGCGACTGTCGCCTCGCAAGGCCTCCGGGATGGAAATAGTGCAATCTGCTCCCGGCGGCACCAATCCCGTAAACTCGTGCTATTAAGGCTAGACGCAAGGGCACATCATGGCTGAACGGCTTCCGGCTCGGGCAATTCGACCTTGTCCGACTCAAAACCGATTGCCGCGCGGCTATTCATCTCTGGCACGATTAACGGCGATCTTACTTCGGCGGTGGAGGTCGCGTCTTCTTCTCCGCAGATACGGATCATAGCATGTGCTGCCTTCCAGCAGACCATCGCAATGCCAAGCCCTGCTAATGCGTCGATAAAATAATGTCCGCCATCGACAGGCGTTGATGCAATCATGATGACGTTCAGACTTAACGCTATCCAGCGCAGATAGGGAACTGGCCACATAGCAAGGATGAACATAAGTCCCAGCGCGGCATGCAAACTCGGGAATGTGATAATTCCTTCGGCGCCTTCGGCCATCAGAGAGCGAAAACTGCCGTCGCGTAAACCGTGAAAAACAGCGAGATGCAGATCGCGCGTTAAAGGCGTTATGGCCGGGTAATCCTGTGCGGACAATTGCAGGTGGCCCCAGGCACCCTGCGCGGGCATCGCTGCTGACACCGCGATGGTAATGAGCGTTGTGAGCACGAAAGCTAAAATAAAAATTCGCATTCGCATGACGTGTCCGGTCAATGCCAGGGCGACTACCAGGACGGTCGTTTGCGCTGCAAAGCTTGCATAAGCAAAGGCAAAAACAAGGTGGAGCTTTGGATGGGCATTCATGGTGGCAAGCCAGCCGGTCCAGTCGAAGCCGAGTTGGTTATCCCATCTTACAAAAGTGGCATCCCATAAGGACTGGTCGATGCTAGCAGCAAGATAGGAAAGCGGCGCGCCGATTGCGGCAAAGGCAGCGATTTGCGCGGTTCCGGTCAAGGCCGACGCTGCCCACAGGTCCCGGCGCACCGCACTATAGAACCAGCCAACCGCGCAAAGCACGACGCAGGCTATGGCGGCTTTCAGGAATGAGCCCGCTTCTATGTGGAAAGAAAACAGCGCCGAGGCTGTCAACACTAAGATTGCGACGGCAGCTATTGTGGCCCAGATCAGGCGATCCGCTATGTGCAAGGATCTGGCTTCGGTACTCATGTTTGCCCTGTGTCTTGAATCTACATCCTTAGTGGCAGAGCTATGTTTGCAGCCCGTTAATCCGGGTGTTTAAAATCAGCGAAAACACGCCTGAATCGATGATTTTTCCTTGCCGCTTAATGTTAACGGCCTTAGATACGGAAGTGTCTGCGATGCGCAGATATTTCCCAAGACTCGGAGACCATGATGCCGTTCCTGTCCGCTGCGCTTGATCGTGTGAAGCCGTCTGCCACCATCGCGGTCACGGATAAAGCACGCCAGCTCAAAGCGGCCGGTCGCAATGTCATCGGTCTCGGCGCGGGTGAGCCGGATTTTGATACGCCCGCCAACATCAAGCTGGCGGCGATTCATGCCATTGAGGCCGGCAAAACCAAATACACGGCTGTGGATGGTCTTCCTGAGTTGAAGGAAGCGATCATTGCCAAGTTCAGCCGCGAGAACAAGCTCACCTACAAGCCCAGCCAGATCACGGTTGGTACGGGCGGCAAGCAGGTGCTTTACAACGCGCTGAT
>JAATGD010000049.1 GCA_015654965.1 Hyphomicrobiales bacterium | reverse complement strand
GGCGGCATTGCCTATAATCGTCAGGAATTTCTGGAGATTATCGAGCGCGGCCTCGACGCCTCTCCTACCACCGAAGTGCTCATTGAGGAATCGGTTCTCGGCTGGAAGGAATATGAGATGGAAGTCGTCCGTGACAAGGCGGACAATTGCATCATCATCTGCTCGATCGAGAACCTCGATCCGATGGGCGTGCATACGGGCGACAGCATCACCGTGGCACCAGCGCTGACTTTGACCGACAAAGAATACCAGATCATGCGCAATGCCTCGGTTGCAGTGCTGCGCGAGATCGGTGTGGAAACCGGCGGTTCCAACGTACAGTTCGCCATCAATCCGGCCAATGGCCGCATGATCGTCATTGAAATGAACCCGCGCGTGTCGCGTTCCTCGGCGCTCGCCTCCAAGGCAACCGGCTTTCCGATTGCCAAGGTCGCAGCCAAGCTTGCCATCGGCTACACGCTCGATGAATTGGACAATGACATCACGGGTGGCGCGACCCCGGCATCTTTTGAGCCGTCGATTGACTATGTCGTCACGAAAATTCCGCGTTTTGCATTCGAGAAATTCCCCGGCGCCTCGCCGATCCTGACCACCGCCATGAAATCGGTCGGCGAAGTCATGGCTATTGGCCGCACGTTTCAGGAAAGCTTGCAGAAGGCGCTGCGCGGTCTTGAAACCGGCCTGACGGGTCTTGATGAAATCGCCATTCCCGGCATCGAAGACGGTGACGAGAAGAACGCCATCCGTGCTGCCATCGGCACACCGACCCCGGATCGTCTGCGCATGGTCGCGCAAGCCATGCGTCTGGGGCTGACCACCGAACAGGTGCATGACGCCTCCAAGATCGACCCATGGTTCCTTGAGCAGATCGAGGCCATCGTGAAAATGGAAGACCGTATTCGTGAGCATGGCCTGCCTTCCGATGCGCAAAACCTGCGTATGTTGAAAGCCATGGGCTTTTCAGATGCGCGTCTTGCCAGCATCACGGGCAAGGACGCCGAAGATGTTGCAAAACTGCGTACCAAACTCGACGTCCATCCCGTCTATAAGCGTATCGATACCTGTGCTGCGGAATTCGCATCACCGACCGCCTATATGTATTCGACCTATGAAACACCTTTCGTCGGCGAACCACGCTCGGAAGCGCTGGTGTCAGAGCGCAAGAAGGTGGTGATCCTTGGTGGCGGTCCCAACCGTATCGGTCAGGGCATCGAGTTCGATTATTGCTGCTGCCATGCGGCCTTCGCGCTCGGTGACGCCGATTTTGAAGCCATCATGATCAACTGCAACCCGGAAACAGTCTCGACCGATTACGACACGTCTGATCGTCTTTATTTCGAGCCATTGACGGCGGAAGACGTGATGGAAATCCTGCGCGTCGAGCAAGAAAAAGGCACGCTTCACGGTGTGATCGTGCAGTTTGGCGGACAGACCCCGCTCAAACTCGCCAATGCGTTGGAAAAAGCTGGTATTCCGATCCTCGGCACGTCGCCTGACGCCATCGATCTCGCGGAAGACCGCGATCGCTTCCAGAAGCTGCTGATCAAGCTCGACCTCAACCAGCCCAAGAACGGCATCGCTTACTCGGTAGAACAGGCGCGCCTCATTGCCGCCGATCTCGGCTTCCCGCTGGTCGTGCGCCCGTCCTATGTTCTGGGTGGCCGCGCCATGCAGATCATCCGCGACGAGCGCAACCTGCAAAGCTATCTGCTCGATACGGTTCCAGAACTCGTGCCAGAAGACATCAAGGCCAAATATCCCAACGATAAAACCGGCCAGATCAACACGTTGCTTGGCAAGAACCCGCTGTTGTTCGATACCTACCTGACGCAAGCCATCGAAGTGGATGTCGATTGTCTTTGTGATGGCAAGGACAGTTTCGTCGCCGGCATCATGGAGCATATCGAGGAAGCCGGCATTCATTCGGGCGACAGCGCCTGCTCGCTGCCGGTTCATTCGCTATCGCCCGAAATCGTAGCCGAACTCGAACGCCAGACGGCGGCACTCGCCAAGGCGCTCAATGTCGGCGGATTGATGAATGTGCAATTCGCCATCAAGGATGGTGAAATCTTCATTCTCGAAGTCAATCCACGCGCCTCGCGTACCGTTCCTTTCGTCGCCAAAACCGTCGGCAAGCCGATTGCCAAGGTCGCAGCCCGCATCATGGCTGGCGAAAGCCTCGAAGACGCGCTCAACGCCTATGGCGGCAAGCCAAAGCAGCCCGCCCGCCCGCATATCGCGGTCAAGGAAGCCGTGTTCCCCTTTGCCCGCTTCCCCGGTGTCGACACGCTCTTGGGCCCGGAAATGCGCTCGACCGGCGAGGTCATGGGGCTTGATTACGATTACGCGCTGGCCTTCGCCAAGGCGCAGCTTGGCGCAGGCGTCGAGCTGCCGCGTGAAGGCACGGTTTTCGTTTCCGTGCGTGACGAAGACAAAGAGCGCATTCTGGGTGCGGTCCGCAGGCTGGCCGACCTTGGCTTCAGGGTCATGGCCACCGGCGGCACGCAACTGTTTCTCGTTGAAAACAGCGTTGCAGCGACCAAGGTCAACAAGGTCATCGAAGGGCGGCCGCATGTGGAGGACGCCATCCGCAACCGCCAGATTCATCTGGTCTTCAACACCACCGATAGCGCCAGCGCGGTGTCGGATTCAAAATCGATCCGCCGTGCAACGCTGATGCAGAAACTGCCCTATTACACCACCATGGCAGGCGCGGAAGCGGCCGCGGAAGCCATTGCGGCTCTCAAGGCCGGTTCGCTAGAAGTGCGTCCCTTGCAGGATTATTTCCGCGCATAAGTGACTGTTTAGACAAAAATAAAACCGCCGCAGCCAATCCTGCGGCGGTTTTTTCATGTGTTGCGCAACGCTGTCATATCCAGTGGCTTACCATCGGGATCGTCTTCCAGAGAGATGTGGCGCGAAAACAGCCCGTCATGCAAATGCGGTTTACCGAGATGCAGGACGGCCACGTCTTTCAGTTCCTTATTCAGGATATCGCGGATACAGTCATAAGCCTCGGTATCGAGTTCATCCAGAACACCATCGACCACAATCCATTTCGGCTTTTGCACAATGAGGCGGGCAAAAGCCAGACTCTGGCGCTCATCCTCCGTCAACATGCGGTCCCAGCGGGTGACGCGATCAAGACTGCCGACAAGCCGCGACAGCCCGGCGCGTTCCAGAACGGTTTCCACTTGCTGTCGGGAAATCGCATCAAGATTGAGCGGATAAGAAACCACGCTTTTCAGATCGCCGGGCGGGAAATAGGGCGAGCGCGGTAAAAAGACTACACTGTCACCCGCAGGCATGCCGATCTGCCCCTCACCCCAGCGCCACAAGCCGCCAAGGGTGCGGAACAACAGGGTGCGCTGGGTTTCCGTGCCGCCCGTCACCAGCACGCGTTCGCCCGACTCAAGCGCGAACGATGCTTGCGACAATTTCAGGCAGCCATCGGGCGCTGCAATCGAGATATTCTTGAGACTCAGGCTTTCGCTGTCATTGACAATGAGATCGATCTGCCGGTCGAGATGCCCCAGTTCATCCATGCGCATGACTGCCTGCCGGAAACTGGCCACGCGCAGGAGTGTCGCGCGCCAGTCGGCGATAGCGCCAAAATTATCCACGAACCAGCGCAGCGAATTATGCACCTGATTGAAGGCACCCACTGCCATCATCAATCCACCGAATGAAAGGCCACCGGAAAAATAGACCGGGGCTGCGACAAGGATCGGTGCGACGATAGTCAGCCAGCCATAGCCGGCCGTCACCCATGTCAGCCGTGTCGTCGCATCGACAATGCTGCGGATGGCCGCAAGAACGGCATCGATATCGAGATTGAGCCGCCGCCGTTCATCGCCTTCGCCGCGTGACAGGATGACGGCATCCAGATGTTCGTTGACGCGCATCAGCGAGGTGCGGAAATCCGCTTCCCGCGCATAGCGGTTGGCATTGAGATTAACGAGGCTGCGCCCGACAAACCACGTCAGGCACGAGGCGGATGCGGCATAGATGATTGCCGCCCACACCATATAACCGGGAATGGCAATGCTATAATCGCCAATATGGAAAACGAAACCGCTGGAAAGCGACCACAACACGCCGACGAAACTCAAAAGGATGATGGTCGATTGCAGAAGATTGATGCCTAGATCGCAGGAGGTTTCAGCCAGATGGCGTGTATCCTCATGCAGGCGCTGATCGGGATTGACGCCGATCTCGCCCGCATTGGCCAGACGAAAGGCGCGCCCCGGCACCAGCCATTGCCCGACCATATCCCGTGCCAGGCCTTCGCGCATCTTGAGCTTGAACATCAGGTTCAGCCATGTCTGCAAGACGTTGAGGACAAGTAACGATCCGGCAATACCGAAAAACACCATCAACTGATGAAAAAAAGCCTGCAAATCACGGCGCGATAACGCATCGTAAAAAGGCTCGTTCCAGCGATTGATGGCAACCTGTCCAACCGCGATTAGCACAATCAGCGTGAATATCCCGATGCCAATAGCAATCAGCTTGTTGCGAACCGGCGATGTCCAGAAAGCGCTCAGCATCATATGAAGCTGGGAAAAAAGATCGCTGCCGTCGGCCTTTCTTCTGCTCCAGGCAAAGAAACCTCGCTTCCTCGTCTTGGCGGCCTGCGACTTTGTCATAAACACCTCTTCCTGCGGATTATCCGTTATGCATAGCATTCACCGTCGCGTCCTCAAACAGGGGAGCGAAATTTCGGTATCGAGCGCCAATCACTTCGTCTTGTGCTGGTCAAAATTGTCGCATATAGTCAAGAGATCGATTTTTCGGTCGAGTGACTTTGAGACCCGTACGGCCATCAGTCCGTGCTTCCTGACGATCTCCTGTCCATAAATTCGATTCACAGGGACGTGTGCGGAGCATACGGACTATAAGTTACCAAGTTAAAAGGAATTTCCCATGGCTACGGGAACAGTTAAGTGGTTCAACACGACCAAGGGCTTCGGCTTCATTCAGCCTGATCAGGGCGGCACGGACATTTTCGTCCACATCTCCGCTGTTCAGCGCGCGGGCCTCACCACGCTTGATGAAGGCCAGAAGGTTTCGTACGAAATCGTTCAGGACCGTCGTTCGGGCCGCTCTTCTGCCGACAACCTCGTCGCAGCATAAATTTTGCCCCATAAAGGCAAGGAAAAAGCGGGGCCGCAATGCCCCGCTTTTTTGTTTTATGTTCAGGGCAGCCAGTCCAGTGCCACATGTCCTTCATCCGCGGTAACGCGCGTAAGCCATGCTGTGATCGCAGGATAAGCTTGTATATCGAACCCGCCTTTATCGGCCTCATGCGTATAGGCATAAAGGGCAATATCAGCGACGCTCAGACTGTCGCCTGCCAGAAATGGCGTTTTCTTCAATTGTGTTTCCATCACGCCAAGCGCCTTTTGGCCACCTTCAAGTGTCGATGCCAGCCGTTCCGGCGTCGCATCTCTTGCGCGCTCGGGATAAATCAACAAAGCACGGCGCACGGCAATATAGGGCTCATGACTATATTGCTCGAAAAACAACCATTGATAGACCAGAGCGCGTTCATAAGCGTCTTGCGGTAAAAAGCGCGTGCCTTGCGCGAGATAGAGCAGGATGGCGTTCGATTCTGCCAGAAACCGCCCATCGTCGAGTTCGAGCAGCGGCACTTTGCCATTCGGGTTTTTGGCCAGATAATCCGGCGTCCGGGTCGAACCATCCAGCGCCGAAACCGTCACGTGACGAAAAGGCCGCCCCAGTTTGGCGAGCAGCAGCCGCGGCTTGTAGCAATTTCCGGAATCGGGTTGCGAATAAAGTGTCAGCATCTCTATTTACCTCTTTCTGGCAACACATAGCCGCATATCGCGGGATTTTGTTCTGAAATTGCAAAGCTTTTGTTGCGATTCGTGCGCCAATGCGACATAGCAATGACGCAAGACCGGTCCAGGCCCGGTGCCGGTTATCTGATCCTGCCATCTATGGAGATCTCACATGGCATTTCTCGCCGACGCCCTTTCCCGTGTAAAGCCTTCTGCCACCATCGCAGTCAGCCAGAAAGCACGCGAGCTGAAAGCCAAAGGCAAGGACGTGATCGGCCTTGGAGCAGGTGAACCCGATTTCGATACACCGGACAATATCAAGAAGGCGGCTATCGACGCGATCAATCGCGGTGAAACCAAATATACGCCTGTTGCCGGTATTCCCGAACTGCGTCAGGCAATCGTTGCCAAGTTC
>JAATGD010000091.1 GCA_015654965.1 Hyphomicrobiales bacterium | reverse complement strand
GGCGGTAGTCTTGAAACGGTGGACTGGCTTCAGGTCGTCGGCTGGATGCTTGTTGCCGGTGGTGTTGTCGCTACCGTCGCGCGCACCGGCTATTCCTATTATCGCCAATATAGCGAACAGCATCCGCATGGCGCTTATGCCCGCCGCGCTCGCCTTTCAGGACGGTGAGGACCATGTTTCCAAAGACAATCGATATGCCTTTGCGCATTCACCGTCCCGGCAGCCTGCGCTCGTTCTTTATCCGCGCTTTTGGCTCTGCACGATTCCGTAAATATTCGTAGAACGCGTGCCGGAACGACAATAGCCGAGGACAGGTCCCTCGGCCTTGTCCAGGGCTTCTGCCATGGCATCGACATTTTCCTGCGTCAACTGACCGCCGATAAAGGGAATATAATAAGTGGTGATGCCAGCCTTTTCGGCGACCCGCGCAATTTCGGCAAAATCCGGCTGGTCCGGTCCGCCTTCGCCATCGGGCCGATTGCAGATGATGGTCTGGAACCCCTCTGCCGCGATATCACGCACATCGTCGGGTGAAATCTGTTCCGAAACTGAATAATTCTCGTCGATCTGGCGAATATTCATTCTATCCTCATTGTTGGGCACAAACAGTTGCGCCTTCACGGCCTGTTTTCTGGCACCATATATAAAACGCGTTATGATGCCACATCAATCTGTAGTAACGCTGCATGATGAAGAAACAGCAGGCTAAGTGATGACAATACCCGAAATCAGCCAGAATGTGATGCATTTTGCCCATCGCACGACCGGCTTTCAAGAGGACCGCCGCGCGGTGCCGGAAGAAGTTCCTGTCGCCATGAGTTATAACGGCTCGACGCAAGCCGTCATGATGGCAACGCCCGCCGATCTGTATGACTTTGCGTTTGGTTTCAGCCTGACCGAAGGCATCATCAGCGATATTTCTGAAATCGAAGATATACAAATCGTACCCTTTCAGCAGGGGATCGATGTCCAGATGCGGCTTACCGCACTGCCCGAACAGCGACTGGCGGCACGCCGCCGCTTCATGGCTGGACCCGTTGGATGCGGATTATGCGGCATCGATTCGATCGATCAGGCCTTGCGCCCGCTTGCGCGCCTGCCCGAGCAGGGCGCGCGTTTTCATGCGCGCGATATTACGGCTGCAATGGCAGCACTTGGCAAAACCCAGCAATTGAATGCCGCCACGCATGCAGTCCACGGCGCGGGGTTTTATGCGCCGCACCATGGTCTGATTGCAACGCGCGAGGATATCGGGCGGCACAATGCGCTCGACAAGCTTGTCGGCAGCTTGCTGCGCGAAAAAAAGGACCCCGATGCGGCTCCGCAATGGAAGGCAGAAGAAGGGATCGCCGTCATCACCAGCCGCGTTTCGGTGGAAATGGTGCAGAAGGCCGTGATGCTGGGAGTGCCGATGATCGCGGCGATTTCAGCGCCGACAGCCCTTGCCATTCGCACGGCGCAACAGGCCAATCTCACACTTGTTGCTATCGTTCGCGGCGAAGAATTCGATATTTATACGCATGCCGAGCGCATTGTCGCCGACTGACAGAGGGAAAAAACCGGCCCCATAATGGCGGGGCCGGATTTGTTTCAGACCAGAGCGGCGAGGCGGCTTCGCTCACTGACGATCTGCAGGGCAGCATTGGCGGCTTCAATGCCTTTCACCTTGAAATGATTGAAGAAGAAATCATGATGCTCGCGGCTGTCATGGAAATGATGCGGGGTCAGCACGACACTCAAGACCGGCACTTCTGTCTCAAGCTGCACCTGCATCATGCCGTTGAGAACGGCAGTCGCCACGAAATCATGACGATAAATACCGCCATCGACCACGAAGGCCGAGCCGACGATGGCCGTATATTGCCCGGTTCTGGCAAGCGTCTTGGCATGGAGCGGGATTTCATAAGCGCCGGGTACATCGAAGACATCGACTTCCACAGCGGAGCCAGCCTTGGCAGCGAGTTCGGCGATAAAGCTCTTGCGGGATTCATCGACAATATCGGCGTGCCAGCGCGCCTGAATAAAGGCAATTTTGAAGGAAGTCTTGTTCGGATAGCTCTGGTTCATAGGTTCCTCAAGAAACTAGAATCAGGGCGCACAAAGGAACGCATAGTCCGCGTCGCACAACGCAATGCTTTACGCTCATTCACTCTCTTTCATCCGGACTATAACCGTCGGCTCCGGCATCGCACCGGATCTGCTGACCCCGACCGAAAAGCAGATCTGCTTTCCCTTCAGGCGCTCGCGGGCTCGAAGATTTCTCTTCATACCGCCGGTGGGGAATCTCACCCCACCCCGAGAACAAGCTTGCGCACCATTGCGCAAGCAAGCAAAAATTAGGCCGATGCGTCCATCTTGTCCAGCGCGATGATGGAATTTTTATTTTATAGAATGCGGAATATACGAACATTAATTTTACAAAATACGCATAATTTGGATGTTCATTCTTGCGTTTGGATATACCGTCTAAGATGTTTATTTTGATGGATATTCTTTAAAAACAACACCACTTTTGGTTTCAAGCGATTGAAATTTTCTTCTTTTTCCGTGCAAGCCATATTGACAGCCCTCCGGGGTTGATGGCTATCCTTAGGGACCGACAACCTGTCTTCCAGATGGCTGACATAGCATTAAGACAACGTTGTCAATTTGGGCGAGGCGATGCCAAGGATGCAAGGAGGGCATCAAGGGATCGTATGGAGGCAGGCCGGGGTACGCATTTTTCCGTATCGGACCGGCAGTGCAATGAGGAGCACCTATTGTGTCGGAAGGCAGAACGGGCAGGGATTGTTAAACTTTCGGCCTATGGGCGGGAGCAATCCAGCGTAACGGATTTCGTTTGGTTCTACGGGAGGTAGATATGCATAATGTGTTGAAACGCGCCGCTATGGGAGCGGCAGCCTGTGCCTTGGTTGCGGGCATGGCGCCTGTCGCTCATGCGCAGGAAAAACAGAATGTCGAGGTTCTGCACTGGTGGACCGCAGGCGGTGAGGCGGCAGCGCTCGATGTTCTGAAAAAAGATCTCGAAACCAAGGGCATCGGCTGGACCGACATGCCTGTCGCCGGTGGCTCGGGTGTCGAGGCCATGACGGTGCTGCGCGCCCGCGTGACCGCAGGCAATGCGCCGACCGCTGTGCAGATGCTCGGTTTTGACGCCCGCGACTGGGCGGAACAGGATGCCCTGGGCAATCTCGACGAGCTGGCGACCAAGGATGGCTGGGACAAGGTTATCCCGACGGCTTTACAGGATTTTGCCAAATATGACGGTCACTGGATTGGCGCACCGGTCAATATCCACTCCACCAACTGGGTGTGGATCAACAAGGCGGCACTCGACAAGGCGGGCGGCAAGGAGCCTGCCAATTGGGATGAGCTGATCGCTCTTCTCGACAAGTTCAAGGAGCAGGGTATTACGCCGATCGCCCATGGTGGTCAGCCATGGCAGGATGCGACGCTGTTTGAGGCGGTCGTGTTGTCCTTCGGTCTCGATTTCTATAAAAAAGTCTTTATCGAAAACGACCCGGAAGCGCTCGGCAGCGATACGATGAAGCAGGCTTTCGACCGCATGACCAAACTGCGTTCCTATGTGGATGACAATTTCTCCGGCCGTGACTGGAACCTTGCATCCGCAATGGTGATCGAGGGCAAGGCCGGATTGCAGTTCATGGGCGACTGGGCCAAGGGTGAATTCATCAAGGCGGACAAGAAGCCCGGTGAAGATTTCGTCTGCATGCGCTTCCCCGGCACGCAAGGGGATGTCACCTTCAATTCCGATCTGTTCGCCATGTTCAAGGTGTCCGACGCCAAAATTCCGGCACAGCTTGAAATGGCTGCGGCTATTGAAAGCCCGACCTTCCAGTCAGCTTTCAATGTGGTCAAGGGTTCGGCGCCTGCGCGCACAGATGTGCCGGACACGGCTTTCGACGCCTGCGGCAAGAAGGCCATCGCCGACGTGAAGGAAGCCAATGATAAAAACACCATGGTTGGTTCACTTGCCCATGGCTATGCCGCCCCGACTTCGGTGAAGAACGCGTTTTTCGACGTCATTACCCGCCAGTTCAATGGTGAAATCTCGTCGGAAGATGCGGTCAAGGAACTGGCTCCCGCCGTGGAAGCAGCGAAGTAGGAAGAGCTGCAAGGCGTCCGGCTAACATAGCTCGACGGACGCCTTGCGCATCCACATGACTGAAAACCGGAACATTGATGCTTTTGCGTGCGCATTTGTCTTGCGCATTGCATCGGCATAAACTTGGTGGGGCGATATGCAGCGCAACAATCGATTACAGGAATTTTTGCCCAAGCTTGTTCTGGCGCCAAGTTTCGTGATCATTCTCGTCTTTGTATACGGGTTTATCCTGTATACGGGTATCTTGTCGCTGACCAACAGCCGCATGTTGCCAAGCTATGATTTTGTAGGGCTTACCAATTATACGAAACTGTGGGCGCTGCCGCATTGGTGGCGGGCAATCAGCAATCTGGCAATTTTTGCCTCGCTCTATATCATCATCTGCTCGGTGATCGGCTTGTTTCTGGCTATCCTGCTCGACCAGAAAATCCGGGGCGAAGGTTTTTTGCGCCCGATTTATCTCTATCCGATGGCGCTGTCGTTCATCGTGACAGGAACGGCGTGGAAATGGTTTCTCGATCCCGGCATCGGCCTGCAAAACACCATGCATCTGTGGGGCTGGGAGAGCTTTTCGTTTAACTGGATCAAGAGCAACACCATGGCGATCTATTGTCTGGTGATTGCAGCTGTCTGGCAATCGTCGGGCTTCGTGATGGCGATGTTTCTGGCGGGCCTGCGCGGGGTCGATAACGAGATCATCAAGGCAGCACAGATCGATGGCGCTTCGACCGGCACGATCTATCGACGCATCATCATTCCGTTGATGCGTCCGGTGTTTCTGTCTGCCTTCGTGGTGCTGGCGCATCTGGCGATCAAGGCTTACGATCTTGTGGTGGCGCTGACCGGCGGCGGGCCGGGGCAGGCAACCGAACTGCCTGCGACCTTCATGTATTCCTACACTTTCGCCCGCAACCAGATGGGCATTGGCGCGTCCTCGGCCATCATCATGCTGGCCATGATCTTCTCGATTATCGTTCCCTATCTCTATTCCGAACTTCGGGGAGGATCGCGGTCATGAGCGCACAGACACAGGACAATGTCATCAACAGCGGCAGGCTCACACGGGCGGCAATCTATACGGCCCTTCTGTTCTTTGCCTTCTACTATCTCCTGCCGCTCTATGTGATGCTGGTCAATTCGTTCAAGCCGCTCGATGAAATCCGGCAGGGCGGCATGCTGAACCTGCCGCAGCAATGGACCATTGCGCCATGGCTTTCAGCCTGGTCGACCGCGCAGATCGGTGTGCAACCGACAGGGTTAAAACCCTTCTTCATCAATTCCATCCTGATGGTGGTGCCGGCGGTTGCAATCTCCACCATCATCGGTGCGCTCAATGGCTATGTGCTGACCAAATGGAAATTTCGCGGCTCCAATGTCTTTTTCGGCCTTTTGCTGCTTTCCTGCTTCATCCCGTTTCAGATCGTGCTGATCCCCATGGCGCGTGTGCTGGGTTTTTTCGGCATTGCAGGCACCGTCTGGGGGCTCGTGTTGGTGCATGTGATCTATGGTCTGGGTTTCACAACGCTTTATTTCCGTAATTATTACGAAGCATTCCCGACCGAGTTAATCCGTGCGGCACAGATCGATGGCGCAGGCTTTTTCCAGATTTTCTGGCGCATCCTGTTGCCGTCATCCGGGCCGATCATCGTCGTTTCGGTCATCTGGCAATTCACCAATATCTGGAACGATTTCCTGTTCGGCGCGTCCTTTTCCGGAGCGGATTCCATGCCGATAACCGTTGCGCTCAACAACCTCGTTTCGTCATCCACCGGCGTCAAGGAATATAACGTTCATTTCGCAGCCGCCATTTTCGCGGCTTTGCCGACGCTGATCGTCTATATCGTTTCGGGCCGCTACTTCGTGCGCGGGCTGATGTCCGGCGCCGTGAAGGGTTAACACAATGTCGTTTCTGAAAATTACCGATCTCTACAAGTCCTATGGCACCGTCTCTATCCTCAAGGATATCAATCTCGAGATCGAGGAGGGCGGTTTTCTGGTGCTGGTCGGGCCGTCGGGCTGCGGCAAGTCCACGCTGCTCAACACGATTGCCGGTCTGGAGCCGATCACCTCGGGCGACATCGCCATCAATGGCAAGTCGGTTGCGGGGCTGCATCCCTCGCAGCGCGATATCGCGATGGTTTTCCAGTCCTATGCGCTTTATCCCAATATGACGGTGGCCGGGAACATTGCTTTTGGCATGGAAATTCGCAAAGTGCCTAAACCCGAGCGCGAAAAAGCCATTCAGAATGTGGCTGAAATTCTCCAGATCGGCCATCTGCTTGACCGTAAGCCGAGCCAGCTTTCCGGCGGCCAGCGCCAGCGCGTTGCCATGGGGCGTGCTCTGGTGCGCAATCCGCAGGTGTTTTTATTCGATGAGCCGCTGTCGAACCTCGATGCCAAGCTGCG
>JAATGD010000193.1 GCA_015654965.1 Hyphomicrobiales bacterium | reverse complement strand
CGCGCCTATTACTGGCTGGGGCGGACTGCGGAAGCCGGTGGCCCGGGCAATGCGCGCGATTATTATCGCCGCTCCGCCCATTTCGGCACCACATTCTATGGCCAGCTATCAGCCGCAAAGCTCAAGGAAAAAGCGCCGGAACTGAGCTATCCCAAGCCAAGCGCTCATGATCGCGCCCTCTTTGCGGCGCGAGCGCCTGTGCAAGCCATCAAGCGGCTGGAACAGCTCGGCTATGGTCCCAAGGCAGCGCCGCTCTATGCGCAGCTTTCCCAGGAACTCGACAATATCGGTGAATTGACGCTGCTGGCCGTCATGGCCGAACGCAACGAAAATCATTATATGGCGCTGCGCGTGGGCAAGGCTGCTGCCACGCGTGGCCTTGATGTCGGTGCGCTTTCCCATCCATTGGGTGCGATTCCGGCAAGCGCCAATATCAGCGGCTCCGGCAAGGCACTCGCCTATGCCATTGCGCGGCAGGAAAGCGAATTCAATGTCGGAGCCGTCTCCAAGGCCGGTGCGCGCGGTCTGTTGCAGCTCATGCCGGCAACCGCAAAAAGTGTTGCCACACGCAATGGCATGAGCTTTTCCGCGCCAAAACTCACCACCGATGCCGGTTATAACGCGACACTTGGCGCGCATTTCCTTGGCGAGCAACTCGACCGTTTTGACGGTTCTTATGTTCTGACATTTGCGGGCTACAATGCAGGCCCGAACCGCGCATCGCAATGGGTCGAGAAATATGGCGATCCACGTGGAAAGCCCATTGATGAGGTCGTCGACTGGATCGAGCGCATCCCCTATTCGGAAACCCGCAATTACGTACAGCGTGTGATGGAAAATTACGAGGTTTATAAAGCGCGCCTGACAGGACGCGCCGATATCGAAACCGACCTCGTTTACGGGCGCAAATAATCCGTCTCGATACACATCGTCCTGCTCTGACAATGTTGGACTTAGAGCGGTTCCTGTTTTGACGGAATCGTAGAACCGCTCTCAGTTTTTGTTTTACGCATTATCCTTTGCCAAAACCGCTTCGCACTTTTGGCGGAAATGCTCTTAATTTTCTGTTTTCGTGACGCTTTTCGCGCGTGGTCTGGCGGGCGTCTTCTGCGCTTTCGCCTTACCTTTCAGAGAGGTTTTTTTCTGGGCTGCCGTCAATTTGACTGCCTGTCCGATCCAGTTTTCACGCGTCGCACGGCGAGGAAAACCAATATTGCGCTCCACCCAAATCTTTTCTTCCGCGCTCCAGAGCGCAATCTGGTTGTAATGATAAATGCCAAGATTGTTCAAGAGACTTTGAATGGCCTGACCAATCCCGTTGATTGCAGTCAGATCGTCCGCCTTGCCGCCCCTGGGCGCATCAAGCGGCACAGGCCGGTGAGCATCTTGTTGCCCTGCCTCTGCCAGTAGAGGGCTTCTGGCATCCCAGTCACCGACGGGTTCAGCATCCGGCACAGGATCTGTTTTCTGATCGACTACCTTGGCCGCAAACGATTCCGGGGCCACAAGCGATTCTTGAGGTAGCGATGCCTTCTCTTGTGAAGATTTCGGTGCAACGGGTTCTGGCCTCTCCTCGCCCGCAGGTTCTGAAGCTGCGGCGGCGATGATCGTTCGTTGCGCGTCAGCCTTATCCTTGTTCCTGCCCCGGATGAGCCGACCCAGAACAGCGCCGATGACAAAGGCCACAGCAATCAAAAGAGCCAGTTGGATAATCAGCAACGGCATGCCGGTTCCCTCACCTTAAATTACTTAGTTATTTATATTTATCGAGAAGTGGTCAGCCACCCAACTGCGATTCCGATCAGGAGCGCCACAAGAAGAGCAGGCCAGAATGTCTCGGCAAGATAGAGCATCGCAATTCTCTCACTCAATAATCCTATGCCTATTCATAATGGCAAAGCAGCGGTCAAAACAGCCGTGGCGGTCATTTCAAACAGAAATCTCATGCAGAAAAGATCTATTCATGGTTCCATCATATCAGATGACGTAAGCGTCAAATCGTAAGGCAGCGGTTTTTCGAGTGTCTGCGTCAGTTCCTGATAGGCTTGCGAACTCCCTGCCTTGCCTTTGATCGACAGGCTTTTATCCACAATTTCCACTTGCCCTTCCGCAAGATTTTTCGTCAATCCCAGCAGGAACTGCACACTATCGGCAAAATCCGGTCCGGCTCCACGGGCCAGTGCCATCTGGTCATCAAGCGTCAGATCAGGCCCCATTGTCTCGGCCCGTTCCATGATGGGATCACGCAAGGCGTTATCAGGAATGGAGCCGGAGAAAATAAGCCCCCCATCCCGCTTTTCAATGCGGAACATGTAAGGCGAAGCAAGCGGCAAAACCGATGTCAGATCGGTGATATCATTGATTCCCGTCACGTTTTTGAGTGCCGAGAGAGCTTGAGCCTGCACAGACGGATCCGGCGCTATGCCTTTTACGGTCACATCCCGCCCTTCGACATCAAAGCCCGTCCAGACATAAGGCGACAATACATGCGATACGCGGTTTGCAATATCATTTTCAACCGCAGCCGTACCAAACCACAGTGCCAGCGCCGTCAGCGCCGCAGTCGATGTCACACCCGGCCAGAACCAGCTCTTCATATGCATTACGCCCTGTTCATAACACCGCAGCAAGCAAGTGCCGCAGTCATTTCATCCATATTGCAAGGAAGACCGGGCGGCCACAAAATGCAAGAGGCTGCAAACACAGACAACAAAAAACCCGGCAGCGATGCTGCCGGGTTTCTTTAACCAATCCGGTATGGATTAGAACGAACGCTGGAAGCGGATGATACCACCCCAAGCATCGTCTTCAGCAACATCAGTTTTCCATTTATTGCTAAACTTGGTGTAGTTGATTTCCGGCGTGATGGTGAAGCCAGGAACCAGTTCGTAAGCTACGTTTGCAGCAACAGCGGTCTTGCCCCAGTCGTCATGAGCAGCCTGCAGGTTGAAGACAGCCTTGTCGGTTGCCTTGAACTTCAGACCACCCCAGACAGCCCAGTCGCCGCCCCACTGACCGTAGTTCTGGTCAGGCGAAGCTTCAGACGAGTAACCACCCTGCAACCAGACCGAGAAACGGTCGGTGATGTTGACGTCGCCGCGAACCTTGGCAGCCCATTCTTCGATAACCGAGTCATAAGCTACAACACCGGCGATCGAACCCCAGCCGCCTGCATATTTCAGGCCGCCAACGACGTGCGGTACATAGCCGTCGATTGCGTAGTCACCATTACCAGCGGAGTAACCGCCGTCATCATCGCCACCCTGTTCAAGAGCGATCACAGCCGAGAAGCCGTTGCCGCCGGTGAAGGTGTAGGAGATCTTGCCGGTACGGTAGGTGCCGGGCGAAACCACGTCATCGTTGATGATGTCGCCGAGGTAGCCGGTGAAGGTGTGGAATTCCGACTCATCGATACCGACCTTGAGGCCGCCGAGTTCGATGTAGGCGAACTGCATGACGGTGCCGGAGCTGTTGTTGCCGTAGTAACCGTCTTCACCCGAATTGGCCGAACCGTAGTTGAAGCGCAGTTCGGTGAAGGTCTTCAAAGTGCCGAGTTCGGTTTCAGAACCGGTCGACAGACGCAGAGCGAAACGAGCGCCCTTGTCCCAGCCTTCACGGTCTTCACCGGTATAGACGTCATCGCCGCCCTTTACGTCGTAACGGACGTAGCCATGGATACGCAGGCAGGTTTCGGTGCCGGGAATGTAGAAGTATCCAGCGCCGTAAGCGTCGAAAACGCGAACATATTCAACGGCTTCGGGCTCTGGTGCAACGATTGCGTCGGCAGCCTGAGCGCCGGAAGCTGCAACGAGGGCTGCAGCGGAGCCAAGGAGAAGGCTCT
>JAATGD010000050.1 GCA_015654965.1 Hyphomicrobiales bacterium | reverse complement strand
TTCTGGATGCGCAAGGCCGCACGCTCCATCAAGTCCGAACTGCACCAGTCGATTGATGCCGCCTTTGAGACATCGACGCATCGGGGCTTTGGCCTCATCCTGATGGTGTTTTTCGCGGTCGCGCGCGAAGGGCTTGAATCGGTCTTCTTCCTGCTTGCGGCTTTCCAGCAGAGCCAAGGCGCAGCAGCGCCGCTTGGTGCGCTTCTTGGCGTCTTGCTGGCCGCCGCTGTCGGCTATGGCATCTATAAGGGCGGGCTAAAGCTCAACCTGCGCCGTTTCTTCCGCTGGACAGGAGTGTTCATCCTGTTCATTGCCGCAGGCATTCTGGCCAATTCCGTGATGGCTTTGCATGAAGCAGGAATCTGGAATCGCTTCCAGACGGTTGTATTCGATGCGAGCGACATCCTTCCGCTCGATAGTCCGCTCGGCTCCATTCTGGCGGGCATGTTCGGTTATATCGCAACGCCGACGGTGAGCGAAGTCGTCGCCTATCTTGCATTCCTCATTCCCGCTCTTGTGCTGTTCCTGATGCCCGCTTCGGGCGCGCAGAAATCCGCGCAAGGCGTTCCGGCAAAGAGAGTATCATGAGCCAATCTAGCTCCCGGCCAGGCGCACCCTTTTCCCGAAACCTGATCCGCGCAGTTCTTGTGTTGGCCGCGCTTCTGGTGGTGGCCGCCGCCGCTGCTTTTTATTACGCTTCGCGCCTTTCTCAACAGGCGCGCCATGCGGATGGTGACGAGAGGGTCGAGGTCACGATCCATGGCAAAAGCTGCGAGCCAAACGAATTGACGGTTCCTGCCGGACGCAGTGTTTTCGAGATCGTTAACAAGTCCGACCGCACGGTCGAATGGGAAATTCTCGATGGCGTGATGGTGCTGGAGGAACGCGAAAACATCGCGCCCGGTTTCCGGCAGACACTGGTGGCAAAACTTGCGCCCGGAGAGTACCAGATCACTTGCGGGCTTTTGTCCAATCCGCGTGGCAAGCTGACGGTCACGCCCTCCGCGCAAAGCGAGGCGGAAAAAGGCAAGCTGCCATTGACAGCTTTTCTGGGCGCTTTGGCTGAATATCAGATCTATCTCGCAACCGAGGTGGGCGAATTTCAAAAAGCGGTTGCAACGCTTTCCGACGCCATTGCAAGCGGTGATCTTGCGACTGCGCAAGCGGCCTATGGTTCGGCCCGTGCCGCTTATGCGCGCATTGCGCCAGTCACCGAATCCTTCTCCGATCTCGATACGGCGATCAATGCGCGTGCCGATTATTTTGAAAAGCGCGAGCAGGATGCAAGTTTTGGGGGCCTGCACCGCATTGAATATGGTCTGTTTGAAACCAAAAGCGTGGACGATCTGGACGGTGTTGCCAAAAAACTCGTTCAGGATGCGGGCGCATTGAAAGAGCGTATCCGGGCTTTGCGTATTTCGCCTGACCGGCTGATAGGCGGTACGGCTTCCGCGCTCAATCGTTTTGCCGCGACAGCAGGCGAAAATGGCGAGGACCGTTATGCGCATAGTGATTTGCAAGCTTTTGCCGGACTGGTAGACGGTTCCATGAAAACCGCTGATGTGTTGCGTTCGGTTGTGATGAAGATCGATCCCAAGGCGTTTGCGGAAATCGATGAAGAGGCGGCGGCATTGAAAACCCTGCTCACAGAACTTGGCGCAAAATCCTATGACCAGCTTTCGACTGATGAGAAGGCAAAGGTCAGGGACGGTGCTTCCGCTTTTGCGGCAGGCTTTACAAAACTCCGCGATCAACTGGGAGTGGACTGATGGCTGGAAAATTTTCCAAAGACGATCAGCAACCCGCCTCTGCGCATCGGCGTCACTTTCTGCTGGGCGCAGGGGCTGCCAGTGCGGCAGGCGTCGCCGGTGTTTTTTCGTCGCAACGGGCCGAAGCTTTTTCGCCCGATAATGCTGTCCCCGATAATGTCACTGATGCGCCGCAAAGCGACAAGCTCAATGAGAGCCAGCCTTTTTACGGCATCCACCAGCCGGGGATCGTGACGCCGCGCCCTGCTGCCGGGCTGGTTGCCTCGTTCGATGTGCTGGCGCGTGATCGCTCAGGCCTTGAGCGGCTGTTCAAGGCACTCACCGAACGCGCCGCCTTTCTGATGCAGGGTGGTGAGCCGCCGCAGCTCGATCCCAAACTGCCGCCCGCCGATTCCGGCATTCTGGGGCCGCAGGTGACGCAATT
>JAATGD010000163.1 GCA_015654965.1 Hyphomicrobiales bacterium | reverse complement strand
GATAAAGCATCTTCTGGCAGCTTTTGATTTGTCGCGCATCTTGGTCCGAAAACCGTTTCACGCTTTTCGGGATGCGCTTTATTGTGGCGTCACAGCACCAACCGTATTGCCGACAGCACGACCAAAACGGTCGATCTGCTCGTCATAGGTCTTGCGCGTTTTGGGATCGAACACGGCAATCGGCGCGCTCACCACCAGAGAAGCGGCACTGCCGACACCCTGCGCCGTGCCCAGCGCCACAGCGCCTAGACGATCGCCGATGCCGATATTGGAATCGGTGATGGTCTGCCCGGTCACCAGACGCTGGCCGATCAGTTGCACCACTTCCGGGCTTGAGGCAAACTTGCCATGATTGAGCCTGTCGCCCGCCTTGAGCTTGGTGAGGTCGATCACGGTGATGCCGGCCTGCTCCAATGCCGTACGATACGGCTCGATGGATGGATCGATCTGGCCGAGACGGTCGATATTGCCGGAAATGCGCCGCGACACCGCAAGCGCCCTGTCATCGCGCGAGGTGAACAAGGTGAAGCGCGGATGATCCTTGCCCATCGCCTGAAACTGCTTGGCGAACACATCGACATCGAGATCGGGGGACGCGAGAATGACGTTGGTGATCTTCGCATTCACCCGCCCGTCGCGGATCGCCATCTGGCGCAGCGCCTCCACCGTCAGCCAACTGCCCATCGAGTGGGCCATGACGGTGATGTCCTTGACTTCCGGCTCACGCGCAATGGCGCGCAGCACCTGTTCCAGCGCATCGCGGGAATAATTGGTGCTTTCCTTGTCGTAGTTGTAGTCGAATACGCTGGCGCGTGATGGCCATGTGAAGATGACGGGCGCTACATCGGCACCTGAATCATGCACGATCTGCGCGAAACGATAGACGGAATCCTCGAACGTATTGTTGAAACCATGCACGAAAACCATCACGCGGCGGCTTTTGGTGAGATGCGAGCGCACCCAGACCGCTCTTTCGACATTGGTCTTGACCGGATTGATGGAGACGGTAGCGAAATCCTTCTCAGGATTGGGCGGCAGTTTTTTGGGCCATTGCACCTCGCCCGCCTTGCGGTTCTTTTCAGGGGGAATGGATACCACGATATCGGTCATGGAAACGAGATCATCACGCTCGCCGGAAAAGAGAATGCCGGGATTGTCGGATGGACGGCGTGTGGTCGCGACAAGGAGATTGACCTGCGTGGCGTTCGACGCAACGGCCTGACCGATCGGCACCAGCACGCCTTCAGGGCGGCTGGCGCAACCGCCCAACAGCGAGAAGAGAACAAGCAATACAGGGGTGACCCGATGAATGTTTCTCCGCAAACCACACTCTCCTTGCACAATATCAACCCATCGCGCTTACACCATAAACCTTACAGGTGATATATTCTTTACAGGAGACGCGTTGCCAAGCCTCGTTTATCCACGACTGCAAGATCGCAAGCGCGTTGAGGCTTATGGGTTACACCGGATGCGCATATCCTGACTTGTCTTAAAAGCTACCTTTCAGCCATTCGCCGGTCAGACGCACGTCCTCGTCGATGAGATTGTACCCCAATCAACTTCACAGCAGCGCCCTGCAATCCGGTTGCATAGGTTTCAATATTTACTACTTTAGATATTGACAATACTCGACCCTTGGAGTAGCGATGAATTTCAATGGGGGCTTTGTGTAAAATTCTGCGAAAAATGTCGGAATTTTATGTCTGAGAAGGGAACGTATGGGGTCATGGAAGAACCCCTTTTGCGTAAAGAGGCATAGTACAGCGTTCAACTAATAGTACCTGTTCGGGATGTATGTTGATGCTACAGAGGGGGAATTTCAGATAAACCGCCCTTGATTCCGCTTACCACCGGAAGAAGACTGAAGCTTGAATAATTTGATGCTGTCGGCTCTCAAATTGGGTCGTTGCTATCGATATTATCGGGTTTGAGCTGGTTTATCTTGATAAGCGCGTGATTTTGAGCCGCGCAAGAAAAGCCTTTCTCATCTAGTCGCATTTGCAGCCTGTTTTGCTCCCACCGTCGCATCGGGGGATTGAAACGGAAGGCGTTTTGGTGTGCGCAAAATTCGCTGACATAGCTCACGAACGGTGATGAGCGATCATGGAAGGCCGCTTGCCCAAGGCAAGCAGGCCACAGGTCATGTATTCAATAACAATATGCAGGAAAATTTGCAGTGCTGAATTCATCGGAGCTGAATTATCTCTGGGGAAAGAAAAGCTTCAGGCAGCGTTTCTTTATTAAAAACGGTGGTCGTATGACCAAATGGAAGGGGATTGCGGCAAGCTATGCCCCGTTTGAAGCGCAGCTTATCGTTACTGCGCAGGCAATCTTGCGGTCATTGCGTCAATTTGGCCGGTCTGACCAGCGTCGCG
>JAATGD010000043.1 GCA_015654965.1 Hyphomicrobiales bacterium | reverse complement strand
TTACGAATGATGTGCTCTACCAACTGAGCTAAAGCGGCCCGGAACAATTGTCCCTTAGGCTGGAAGAAGTCTGCTGATTTCCTTCCGAACGGTGCGCTGATACCGAAATCGAGACAGGAAAGCAAGGCTGAAATCGCAACAACCTGCCGGTTTGTTAAAACTTTGTACCGACATGTCTGTTCCTGATATCAGCCTTTGCCCAAGCCATAACTTGTTTGCCTTCAGTTGCCAGCGCAAAGCCGTGCACGCGCTTGATTATATTCATTCTCAAACCGATCGATAAGTTGTCCGACAGGCAGAATGTCCTGAACTGCGCCTATCCCCTGACCGCAGCCCCAGATATCTTTCCATGCTTTTGCATTTTCTTTTTGGCTCGCGCCGAAATCCATCTTGGAAGGGTCGGCTTGCGGTAAATTATCCGGGTCGAGGCCGGCCTGATGGATGGATGGTTTCAGGTAATTGCCTGCAATGCCGGTAAAATAATTGGAATAGACAATATCGGACGCGTTTGAGTCGACAATCATCTGCTTATAGGCATCGGCTGCACGTGCTTCGTGTGTCGCGATGAAAGGCGAGCCGATATAGGCAAGATCTGCGCCCATGGCCTGTGCGGCCAATATCGAACCGCCATTGGCAATGGCTCGGGAAAGAAGCAGCGGCCCGTCAAACCATTGGCGGATTTCCTGTATCAGGGCAAAAGGTGACAGTGCACCTGCATGCCCACCCGCACCCGCAGCAACCGCAATAAGGCCGTCCGCCCCTTTTCGGATAGCCGAATTGGCGTGACGATTGTTAATGACGTCATGCAGAACGATGCCACCATAGGAGTGGATGGCTGCATTGACCTCAGGCACGGCGCCGAGCGAGGAGATGACAATCGGTACCTTGTATTTCACGCAAAGGCCGAGATCATGTTCCAGCCGTTTGTTGGAGCGATGGACGATCTGGTTGACGGCGAAAGGTGCGCTGGGCTGATCGGGATTGGTTTTGTCATATGCGGCAAGGTTTTCCGTGATTTCAGCCAGCCATTCGTCCAGTTGCGCTTCCGGGCGGGCATTGAGTGCGGGAAAGGAGCCGACAATACCGGCTTTGCACTGCGCCAGGACCAGTGCCGGATGTGAAATGATGAAAAGAGGCGCTCCTACGACGGGAACGCGTAATCTATTCCTCAATGTCTCCGGCAAGGCCATATTTATCTCCTCAAAATTGACGTTTTCGTAAACGTAATTAGTATCACGCCTGCCTTTGGTGGCAACATGAAAGATTGAGCCAGCATATTGCGGGAAGAAACATCATTGCCGGATCATTAAAAGGCGGGGAAAAGCACAGTTTAAGACATGTTTAATGTTCCTGGAGATCAAATCGAGTAGCCAAAACGGTGAATGAATAGCTAAATACATTGATTCATGCGTTAATTTCGCTGAGGCTTGGCTGGTGCTGTTTTCGGAACAACAGTTTTTCGAAACGTGTGAAAGCGGGCAAGGCGAATACGGAAAGAGCGGCTTTGGATAATATCAAACACGCGATCAGGAATGCACTCGCCAAGATCGACGCCCGCAATGCGTCCAGCCGCCAGCGAATTTACGAATCCGTATGGAGCGCGCATGAGCGGGCGCTTGCGGCCAATGCCGCATTGAGCACGGAGCACAAGGAACAACGGCGTCAGGATCTCAAGGATGCCATTGTCGAGATTGAAAAGGAATTCGTGGCGAACGCTGGACCACAAAGCCACACGTCGCCACCGGTCGCGTTGGCTGAAAGTGAAGATCCCGTATTGGACATATCCGCAGCGGATGAGGGTCCGGCACTCGACCGCGATGATGTCCGTCCGGTCACGACAGGCTGGAGGACTGCCGGGCGCGTGCGTGCGGATGCCGCTTCCGGTCAATCGGAAAAACGCGTGCATCAGAAAAAGAAAGCCGGAAACAAACGCCATTCGCCGCTCTATCGGTATGGCTTGCCGGTACTGGCGCTAATTCTGGCACTGGTCATCGGGACTTCGCTTTATAACAGCTTTGCCGATTTAAGCCGGCAGTCTTCGCCTTCCGCATTGAATTCGGAAGAGAACATGCCCCTCCGCAAAGAAGGGCAGGAGCCGGGTGATGAAGCGTGGATCACGATTTTCAAGGCGTCGGATGCGGCGCACATGTCGGTGCGGGGACGTGCCACGGCACAAATCATGCAGGATGGGACGCACAGTTTTGCTCGTGTTACCTCTTTTAGTGAAAACGATATTGTCACATTCGATGTCGGCCAGGGCGTTCTGGACCGTCTTGTCGGCAAAAAGGCGACATTCGATATCGTTGCCAAGGCGGACGGTGAAAAGGCGACGCAAATGTCGGTTTCCTGCAATTTTGCAAATCTTGGCGATTGCGGACGAAGGCGTTACGATGTTAATCAGACGATGAATGATTTCCTGTTCGACATGTCATTTCCGGCTGGTCAAAAGGCGGGTGGCGCTGGCGTGATTACAATCAATTCCGACCTTAACGGAACCGGTATATCCGCCGATATTTATGAAATTCGTGTTTCGCTGCATGACGCGCAATAAAATATGGCATAGTTTGGGTCTTGCCATTGCGACAATTGCCGCTTAATCGCGTCTGAAAAGAATACGTCCCGCCCATCCAGTGAAAACTGCCAGAAAGACTGCAAACAGGCCATAATAAAAGCTGTATTTATGGGCCGCATCATAAATGTTCTGCTCAACGCTTGCCTTGACGATTTCAAGGCTCGCATTGGCTTCGCGTAAAAATACCCCATTGCGAAACAGCAGCGCGCGCGCATTGTGGCGGCCGACCGGGACATTGGCGGGTAGTCTCAGGGTCGCACGAAACAAGGTGCGCGAGATAAATTCCACACCGCCGATGCGCTGGCTGTACAGTCCTTGCCGGATTTTCATCTCACGTAGTTCTTTACCGAATTTGGGGATGTTGCCGGACAGACTTGCCGGATCTTCCGGCCTTAAATAAAAATTGCGCACGCCGACCGAAAGCTGGCGATACATCCTGTCATCGGCAATATCCTGCAGGTTTCGGGTTGATGCCAGTGAATAGGACAGCGGCACGCCCATAAAAGTTTCGGAAGCGGCGTTGAGCCACACGCCGAGATAACGCTCTTTTTTGCGCACTACCAGATTGCGTGCAGGGCCTTGCAGCAAGACGATGATGTCATAATGACCCTGGCGCTGGATCGTGGGGTCGGCATTATCGAGCGCACCAAAAATCGTCAGGTCCGTGCCGCCAAAATTGGATGCGATGGCAATCGTCTCGGTCGAAAGGCCGATTTCGATGGTTTCTGCAGCCGGATTTTGCAATTGCGGCACGCTATTGCCTTCACCGCTTGAATTGATCTGCGCCATTGCGGGTTCTGCTGTCAGGCCCATCAGCATCATGGATATGAGTCCGAGTTTTCGCATGTCACATATCCGCGATGGAAATGGAAAACAGATTGTCGGGCTGCACGAAGAGGCCGAAAGCAAGACGCAAACCGACGGCGAGCACCAGCAATGCCAGCAGCAGACGCAATTGTTCTCCGCGCAGCTTTTGTCCGGCACGTGCGCCATATTGCGCGCCGATCACGCCGCCGAGCATCAACAGGAAAGCCAGCACGATATCGATGGACTGGTTTGTCGTTGCCTGCATGACTGTGGTGAAGGCGGTGACGAATGTGATCTGGAACAGCGATGTTCCCACCACCACATTGGTTGGCACATGTAAAAGATAGATGAGCGCTGGCACCATGATGAAGCCGCCGCCCACACCCATGACCGCTGACAGAAGGCCGATGAAAAAACCGATGCCGAGCACCGGGATGATGCTGACATAAATGGTGGAGGCGCGAAAGCGCATCTTGAACGGCAGTTTGTGCACCCAGGTATGCTGGCCCGGACGGCGGACGGCGCCAGCCTGTCCTTTTTTCACACGGCGCAGGGCGCGCAGGCTTTCAATCAGCATCAGCCCGCCGACCGTGCCGAGAAAGAAGACATAGAGGATCGAAACGATCAGGTCGAGCTGGCCCAGATCACGCAGCCATGAGAACAGGAAAATACCGAGCAGCGACCCGAGCAGACCGCCTGCAACCAGAAACAGTCCGAGCTTGATATCGAGTGTACGGCGCTTGAAATGTGCGAGCGCGCCGGAAACGGAGGAGGCGATAACCTGATTGGCACCGGTTGCAACGGCGATTGCTGGCGGAATATTATAGAAGATCAGCAGCGGCGTGATCAGAAAGCCGCCGCCGACGCCAAAAAGACCGGACAGAAAGCCCACGGCAGCACCCATGCCGAGCAGAGCCAGCATGTTGACCGACAACTCCGCAATGGGAATATAAATGCCCAATTCCGAACCCGGCTTTCAATAACGCATACGCTGTCTGGCCGCCGCGGTCGCGCTATCCTGCAGGGCCGTTCATAAACGTCTTGCGCCGCTCTTGCTTTGAAGTCAAACGCCGATTGCCATTACGGTTACCTTGTGTGGAAAGTGTCACTTTCCTGCAATGGTCAGCCGTGCCTGTCAAACAGAAGCTGCGCCAGCTGGCGGTTTATCATGCCCGTCGGCTTCAATCCGTGATCTTTCTGAAACGCCGTAATGGCCGCGCGGGTCTTCTCGCCAATGGTGCCATTGGCCTCGCCGACATCATAGCCTTTATTTTGCAGAATAAGCTGGATGGCGCGAACCGCTTTTTTCATGTCAACAGAACCGGTGATGACCGGTTTGTTTTCAGTCCATGCATCCGGCACGTCGACGGAATTGTTGGCTTTATCCAATGGTCTGGATTCCCACAGGCGGGTTGTGGTCCTGGCGCGTTCCAGCTGTTCTGGCTTGAGTGAAGCCGCAATCTGATCACGTTTATCGGCGGCTTCCCTGTCGCCCGCATCAGCTGCAAGGCTGAACCATTTATAGCTTGCTTCCAGATCTACCGGCATACCAAGTCCCTTGGCTGCGAGAATGCCAAGATTGAACTGGCTGTCCTTCACTCAATGTTCAGCTGCCTGGGTAAACCAGCGCACGGCAGATATATTGTCCACCGTTCCATTGGTGCCAGAGGCAAGCAGAACAGCCAGATTGTGCATGGCATTGGCATTGCCCTGTTCAGCCGAACGTTCATACCACAGTCTGGCCTTTTCAAGATCGCGCGAAACACCGAGACCTTTTTCACTAAAACTGCCTAGCCGATACTGGGCAGGCGCAAAGCCTCTGTCTGCAGCGATTGCATACCATTTTGCCGCTTTCTCAAGATTGGAAGGCACTCCCCGGCCATCCATATAGCGGTTGCCGATTTCAAACAGCGCCAGCGTATCACCTTTCGCGGCGGCATCGCGCAAGGCAACGGGACCGGCTTCTGCGGGAATCGTGATCGGGGATGCCTGTGTCGCTTGTGGAGCCATGGTGGCAGGTGCGGAGACCTTCGTCGTGGCCGGTATGGCTATAGCTTTCCCTGTCGTCTTTTGCGGAGTGGCGACTTGCGGTGTCGGCGTTTCAGCAGCCTTTGGAGACTGGTCGACAAGTGCTCCCGCATGTTCCTTGCTGCCGAAATAGGCGGCTCCTATCTGAAGTCCGGTTATTGCGAACATGACAGCGCCAATGGCCAGCAAAATGGATTTGCGATGACGGCGCAGACCTTCGACCAGAAGGGGAGCGGCGTTTTCGTCACCGACATCGTCTTTCTCGCCCGGCTGCGATTGGGTTACGGCCAGTTGCGCCGCGCAGCGCGCGGCG
>JAATGD010000123.1 GCA_015654965.1 Hyphomicrobiales bacterium | reverse complement strand
GAAGTGGACAGCGTGATGCGCCTTTTCGACAAGGAAAGCCCGTCGCCATCGGACGCGATCAGCAGCGCCTTTTTGACTTCCTCGAAATTATAGAGCGGCTCGCCCATGCCCATCATCACGATATTGGTGATCTTGCGCTCGCCGGACGGCACCATGGCGCCATCGGGCGTGTCGGCATCGGGAAAATCTCCCAACCGGTCACGCGCCGTCAAAAGCTGCGCCAGAATTTCTTCCGCCGTGAGATTACGCACCAGTTTCTGCGTGCCGGTATGGCAGAAGGAGCAGGTCAGCGTGCAACCGACCTGGCTGGAAATGCACAGCGTACCGCGCCCTTCCTCGGGGATATAGACGCTTTCGATCTCGACCGGACGCCCCGCGCCACGTGGCGGAAAGCGGAACAGCCATTTGCGGGTGCCGTCCTGCGAAATCTGTTCCTCGACCACTTCGGGCCGCGCAATGGTAAAATTGGCGGAAAGCGCCGCACGCAGGTCTTTCGAGATGTTGCGCATATCGGCAAAATCCGACACGCCGCGCACATAAAGCCAGTGCCAGATCTGGCTGATGCGCATCTTGACCTGACGTTCGGGAATACCGGCCTCGATCAGCGCATCGGCAATTTCTTCACGCGACATGCCGATCAGCGATGGCTTGACCGCCTGATTGGCGCGCGCATATTGCGCAAGCTGATCGCGCGTGTCGTCAATGGTGAGATCGAATGAAAGAGCCATCTGTCTTCAACTGTTAAAAGGCACCCGCAATCCCGCAAAACGCTGCGGATTACACATGTCAGTTCCGGTTCGTTTATGAATATATAGGCCCGATCATGCAACCATGCGAGCCTCATTGCGCGTGCTCATAACACAGAACAGGGCATTCGTCATCTCTTGTGCTGCAGGTGAGCCATGCAGGACATGCACATGAAAAAGCCGGAGTCAAAACCCCGGCTTTAGAGAATTGTGTAACGGGCAGCTTATTTGCAGGACTGGATGGCGGCGAGTGCCGCGGAAATGCCCTTGAGCGAATAGGTGTAGCTGGTCTTGGTGCCGCGCTTGGACTGCGCCTGAACCTTCAGTTCCTGTCCGGCCTTCATGGCCGCGATCAGCTTCGGTTCTTCGGCGGCATTTTCCATCCAGCCCGACTTGCCGTTCACAAACATGGTGAAACGGGCGTTGCCGACCGAGACAATAACCTTGGCATTGGGGTTTGCGTTCAGCTCGTAACCGGCCATGAATTGCGGCTCGAAGCTGACATTCTGCCCCGGCTTCTGGCTGACCAGAAAGAAATTGTCGCCATGATCAACCTTGGCAGGCAGCTTTTCGGTCGGGACCGAGAGCGCATAGCAAACCTTGCCATTACCCGCCTTGTAGCTATAGGCGCCCCATGCGTCGAACTGCTTAATCTGGGTCGGTGTCTGGGCGAGCGCCGAGCCCACCATTGCAACTGTCAACACCGAAGCCGCGACGATCGATTTTCCAAGCATTGTTTTTACCGGTTCTCTTTCGTTTGCTTCAAACTCGAATATCGGGATGCCGCCGTTTCATTAAGCCGCCCCGCTCAGTTGCCGATTAATTTGCCTTAATCTGGGTTACCAAACGGTGAAGTTTTGAAAGAAAACTTGAACGAGCCTTGATCAGCCAAAGGCAAATCGCCACCCCGGGTTCTAACTTCAATGCAAAGAAAGCGGCAAGAGTTTGTCGCTAAACTTTAGCAGAGCCTGAAAAATCAAGGCTTTTGGGATATCAGCGCGAAAGAAAGATCAAAAAACCGCGATCATACGCAATCGCGAAAATCTGTTTATTTTTCTTCAGCCTCCGTCTTTTCATCGAGCGTCTGACGCGCCGCAAGACGATGGGAGGGGGTGATGTGACTGCGCAAGGCGGTGAGCGCCGCCATCAGGACCGCCGCATCGTCGGTAAAACCGATACCGGCCAGAAGGTCGGGCACGACATCGAAGGGCAGCACGAAATAGGCAAGCGCTGCCATCAGCGTCATGCGCGCGCGCACCGGCGTCCTGTTGTCGAGCGCGCAATAATAAGCGGCCACGACCTCATCCATGAACGGCACCATACGTCCGGCGCGGCGTGCCGTCCTCCAGAAACCGTGCTTCACCCGTTCGCTGCGTTTTTTGAAATCGCTTTCGTTACCAGGTTCAAGGATTTCACCAATTCTGACGCCATCCATGTTTTGCTCAACTCCTGTGGTGCGGACGAAGATAAAAGCGCACAACACACAAAATAGGGATGGCAACGCGGTTTCGCAAGTTTGCGTTCACGCGGTCGTTCACGGTGCAAGTGCATTCATCTTGCGCGCCATCTTTATGTCGAGTTCGGTGATGCCCTTTGCGCTATGGGTGGAAAGCGTGACATCGACGCGATTATAGACATTGAACCATTCGGGATGGTGGTCGATTTTCTCGGCATATAGCGCCACCCGCGTCATGAAGCCGAAGGCCGCGCCAAAGTCCCTGAAGGTGAAGCTTTTGAAAATGGCTTCACTACCCCCAAGCTTTTCCCAGCCCTGAAGTTCCACGAGTAGCTTATTGAGTTCCTCTTGCGCGAGGGTGTTGCGTGTCATGCTCTTTGGCCTATGTTGAGTACCTTACTTAACCGATTATAGCCGCGAGGGTTCCGTGATCATCAACCCGCCCACCAGCATTCTTTTCGTCTGTGCCGGTAATATCTGCCGTTCTCCTCTGGCTGAAGGCGTGATGGCGCATATTCTGCAAAAGCGTAACGTGACGGATGTGCGCATCGATTCGGCTGGCACCAACGGCTATCACACCGGCGAAGAGCCGGACGTACGTTCCATCCGTGTCGCATCGCGTTATGGGCTTGATATTTCCAATCAGCGTTGCCGCCAACTGACGGGGGCCGATTTCACCCGCTTCGATCTCATTCTGGGCATGGACCGCTATAATATGCGCATGATCGCCGGGCGCAGGCCCGATAACGCCACGAGCCGCACCGGATTGTTCACGCAAATCGCGCAAGGCGAAGCGGTCGAAATCCCCGATCCGTGGTATGGCGGCATCGGGGATTTTGAACAGGTTTACCGGATGGTGCTGGCGGCTTCCATTGCATTGGCCGACCAGTTCTGGCCGGAACGCGCAACCAGAGGCCAGGCTTCCTCAACGATGTAGGGACCGCCGCCGACCGAATCGCGTGACGACATCAGCACGAAGCGCCCGACCTTGAAGGGAAGGGTTGCGAAATTGCCGCGCGAGGAGAGGTAGTGGGCGACCTCCTCGATACGGGCATTCCTCAACCGGGCCAATGTGACATGCGGGGTGAATTTACGCGGATCGGCGGGAATGCCGAGCCGCTGGCAGATGCGTTCGATTTCCGCTTGCAGCGCGTTCAGTTCGGGCGTGGGAGAAACACCCGCATAGATGCTGTGCGGTTTTTTGGAGCCGAAAGCATCGACGCCGGAAAGATTGATCATGAATTCGGGCCGCCGCACACGATCAAGCGCATGGGCAACCTCGTCGGCCACGTGGCCTTCCACATCTCCGATGAAACGCAGGGTTATGTGGTAGTTTTCGACATCGATCCAGCGTGCGCCGGGAAGTCCGCCTCGCAGCAGCGAGAGGGAAAGTGCGGCGTCGCGCGGGATTTCGAGGGCAGTGAACAGACGCGGCATAGGGCATCCTCCTCGAAGCGTTCTATCTTAGAGCGCCATGCGCGTTGCGCGCATAAAGGACACTCTAATTTAGAGGGTCAAAACATCAAAGCTATCAGGAATCGTTTCAGTCAATTGATTCGTTTCCAGCTGATGCAACACCAGCGAATCATCGATTTGATTCGAGGGCAAGCTGTTTGTTTCAAGCATCGGTTTCAGCCTCCCGATGTCCCCGGCTTTTGCTTCTCTTGCAGGCTTTTTTCGATAAGCGGCAGAAAATTGCCAACCATGGTTTCAACGCCCTGCTCGTTAGGGTGCATGCCGTCATCGAGCAGAAGCGCCTTGTTGGCGGCGACCCCTTCAAGGAAGAACGGATAAAGGGGAATGCCGTATTTCTGCGCCAGTTTCGGGTAGATCGTATTGAACTTGTCGGCATAATCCTTGCCCATATTGGGCGGGGCCTGCATGCCAGCCAGAATGACGCCAATGCCGCGGCTTTTCAGTTTGGCGATCATTTCGTCAAGATTCTGCTCGGTGATATCGGGGGAAATACCGCGCAGGGCATCGTTGGCGCCAAGCTCCAGAATGACGAAATCCGTACCTTCCGGCACCGACCAGTCGATGCGCGACAGCCCGCCGGTGGTGGTGTCGCCTGAAACGCCTGCATTTTCAATTGAGACTTCATAGCCCTTGTCATCGAGCGCTTTTTCAAGCTGCTGCGGAAAGGCCGAATTGCCGGGCAACAGATAACCCGCCATCAGGCTGTCACCGAAGCCTATGATTTTCAGTTGTGAAATCTGCTCGGTCGGCAGCGCGTCCTCAAGCCCGGTCGGCTCTTCCTGCGCAGAGGCATTGATAGGGCTGGCCATGAGAAAAGCGGTAAAAATCGCCCAGAACGGCAATCGCCATGAAAATGAGAGTTTGAAACGCATCACGGGAAACCCATATTCCTGAAGTTGGGTAATTGGTCTTAAGGTCTGATCCGTCCGACCTTTCTTCAATCATCAGCGCAAAACAAGTTCCAATTTGTGGCGCGCTCCATACTATATAGGAAGAAAAAAGCGTGACGGAACAGCAAAACCGCCCGATTATCAAAGGCGAGCCGATTATCGATCTGGACAATGTGCATCTGACGCTGGGGCAGGCCGCATCATCTGTGCATGTCTTGAAGGGCGTTTCGCTGCATATCGCGCAAGGCCAGTCGGTTGGTATCGTCGGACCGTCGGGTTCGGGCAAGTCGACACTTTTGATGGTTCTGGCGGGGCTGGAACATGTCGATAACGGAATTGTGAAGATTGCGGGCGAGACGATCAGCGCCATGAGCGAAGATCAGGCGGCGGCCTTTCGCGGTGCCAATATCGGTATCGTCTTCCAGTCCTTTCATCTGATTCCCAATATGACAGCGCTGGAAAATGTCGCTGTTCCTCTGGAGCTTGCCGGACGCAAGGATGCTTTTGCGGTCGCCGAGCGCGAATTGCACGCAGTGGGGCTTGGTGAGCGGCTGACCCATTACCCGTCAGAACTTTCGGGCGGCGAACAGCAGCGCGTGGCTATAGCGCGTGCGCTGGCGCCTTCGCCCAAAATCCTCATCGCCGATGAGCCGACCGGCAATCTTGATACGACAACCGGCCGCCAGATTGCCGATCTTCTGTTTTCAAAACAGCGCGAAAACGGCCTGACCATGGTGCTTGTCACCCACGACCCCGCTTTG
>JAATGD010000266.1 GCA_015654965.1 Hyphomicrobiales bacterium | reverse complement strand
GCGATCCGTGGCTGCGCCAGAAGACCGACGAGGGCGAAACGATCATCGGCGCGAAGAGCATTCTCGACCGCGGCGCGACGCTGGCCGATGCGACCTTCATCCTGTTCGACGACAAGAAGAACATCAAGGAACGCTACGACGCGCGAATCGCCAGGCTGCGCGACGGCTACTGGGAGTTGAGCGACGCGACCAGATTCGTGCGCGGCGAAGAGCCGGCCAAACTTTCCACCTTCCATATTCCGACGCAGTTGCGTCCCGAATATGTGCAGGAAAAGCTCGCCTCGCCCAACACGATTCCCTTCACGCAATTGCGCCGCACCATCGAGATCGCCCGTTCCTTCGGCTATTCGGCGAACGCATTTGACATGCAATACCAATCACTTCTGGCATTGCCCGCGCTGCTGATGGCGATGACGCTCATCGCCGCCACGGTGTCTTTGAAATTTGTGCGATTTGGTCACTCCGGAGCGATGATTCTGGGTGGCGTTGTCGCCGGCTTCATGCTTTATGTCGTCTCAGTGCTGGTGCAGGCGTTCGGGAATGCGGGATTCGTTCCGCCTTTCGTGGCGGCTTGGGTTCCGGTGGTTATTGCGACATTTTTTGGTGTCTCCTTTTTGTTGCATAAGGAGGATGGTTAGTGGGTTTGAGTAATACCCGCATGGTATTGCCCCGGTTCCTCTCGCGTCTTGAGCGCGGGACTGCACTGGCGTGCGTCCTTGCCTTGCCCTTTGTTTCTGTCGCATTCATCCCCTCGCCTGTTCTGGCGCAGGATGCACTTGGCGCCAATTATCAGAGCGATCCCAACGCCCGCATGCTCTTGCAGGCGGATGAACTGGTTTATGATCGCGATGTGAATACCGTGACCGCACAGGGCAAGGTACGCATCGAATATGATGGTAATCGTCTGGTTGCCGATCAGGTCACCTATAACCAGCAGACCCGCCGCATGACCGCGACCGGCAATGTCGAGGTCATTGAGCGTGACGGTAACAAGATCTATTCTGATCATATGGATGTGACCGACAGTTTCCGCGACGGCTTCGTCAATGGCCTGCGCGTGGAAACCACGGATAATACCCGCTTTGCCGCTGAAAGCGCCGAACGCAGCAATGGCGAGATCACCACGTTCAACAATGGTGTCTATACCGCCTGCGAGGCGTGTGAAAACGACCCTGACAAGCCGGTTCTCTGGCAGATCAAGGCGCGCAAGATCATCTGGAACAGCGCCACGAAGAAAGTCCGTTTTGAACGTGCGCGTTTTGAGTTCCTTGGCATACCGCTCGCATGGTTCCCGGCGTTCGAGATGGCCGATCCGACAGTCAAGCGTAAAAGCGGCTTCCTGTTTCCCGGCTTCAAATACAAGGATGAGCTGGGTTTCGGCGTGAAGAATTCGTACTTCTGGGCGCTTGCGCCCAATTATGATGTGACACTTTCGACGACCGCTTTTACCAAGCAGGGTTTCCTGACCGAAGCTGAATGGCGGCATCGGCTTGAAAACGGCACTTATAATCTGCGCATCGCGGGTATTCACCAGAACAAACCCGGTGAATTCGATGCCAACACCGTCGATAACGAAGAGACGAATCGCGGCATGATCGCCTCGAAAGGCGATTTCGAGATCAATTCGCGTTGGCGTTATGGTTGGGATGTGATGGCGCAGACCGACCGCAATTTCAGCCGCACCTATGAGATTGAAGGCTATAGCGGTTCGACGCAGGTTTCAAAAATATACCTGACCGGCATCGATAACCGTAATTATTTCGATCTGAATTTCTATCGCTTCAATGTGCAGGAATCGCTGCTGCCTGACAATGAAAATGAAATGAATTCGCGGCAGCCCTGGGTTCTGCCGAGTGTCGATTATTCCTATACGCTGCCCGAGCCGGTCTATGGCGGTGAGCTGAATATCAATACCAATCTACAGGTCCTTTATCGCGAGAACGCGAATTTCGGTGCAACGGACGTGTCTGGCAATGCGAGCCAATACCCTCGCATTCCCGGTTTTAGTGGCACCAATGCCCGTCTGACGACCGAGGCTGAATGGAAGCGGACCTTCATCACGCCTTCAGGTCTGGTGATCACGCCTCTCTTGGCGCTACGGGCCGATGCCATCGGCAACAACACCAATTTCGATCCGGCGTCAGCTTCCGACAGCCTAGCCGGTGCAATCGTTCGCTCGGAAGCGCTACGCGCCATGGCGACCGCAGGTCTTGAAGTGCGTTGGCCGATCCTGTTCTCGACGACCAGTTCGACCCATATCCTCGAGCCCATCGCGCAGATCTATATGCGCAACAATGAGCGCTATGCGGGCGAATTGGCCAATGAAGACGCGCAGAGCTTTGTGTTTGACGCGACGAACCTGTTCTCGCGCGACAAATTCTCTGGCTATGATCGTGTCGAAGGCGGCACCCGCGCCAATCTCGGCCTGCGTTATTCGGGCAATTTCGACAGGAGCGACTGGGCGCTTTATGCCACAGCTGGACAATCGTTCCACCTTGGCGGCCTGAATTCCTATGCTCAAAGCGATTTCGTCAATGTCGGAAGCAATTCCGGCCTTGAGGACGCGCGCTCCGATTATGTTGCCATGATCGGCACCTCCAATGCGCGCGGACTGGCGCTGGCCGCGCGCGGTCGTTTCGACAAGGATGATTTCTCGCTCCAGCGCGGCGAGCTGGAAGCGGAGCAGAACTGGAGCAAGCTGTCGCTCAATGCACAATATGCCTATATCGCGCCGCAACCCGCTTATGGCTATTCGGACGTCCGTCAGGAAGTGTCGGGCGGCGCAACCGTGCGCGTGAACGAAAACTGGCGCGTTTTCGGTTCCGGCACCTATGATCTTGTTTCCGAAACGCTGGTGCGCGCTTCGTCCGGGCTTGCCTATGATGACGAGTGCTTCACCTATACGATGGCCTATACGCAGACGCGCAATCCGGGTGAAGACAAGGCCTCGCACGGCTTTGGCGTCACTATCTCGCTAAGGACGCTTGGCGATATCGGTAGCGGTTCCCAGACTTTCTAAAGCCTCAGACTTTCTAAAGCTTAGAAACCGGTAGCATGAAACATGCTGCCGGTTTCTGATTCGCGCTTTTTTGCTCTGTCCTCATAAATGAGCCTTTTCATATGATCAGCAGTATTTTATCGACCTGTAAAATTACAAAGGTCATTGTTTCGCCCTACTGGCTCCTTTATACAGGCTGAAATATTGTTGGTTTTCGTTGTCCTTGCCGGCATTTGGCAAGTATAATGAGAATGTAAAACACATCCGGTGAAAGCGGCTTTCATCAACGGCAAGGAAATCGGGAAAACAAGATAATGTTTGCAAGACCTCTTTTCGCCTCCCTGTTCAGCGCCAGTGTCTGTCTGACGGCGCTTGGAACTGTTGCGTTTTCCACGCCGGCTCTTGCTGCGGGAGAAGCCGAGGTCAAGGTCATCGTTTCAGGCAACGCCATCACCGATGGCGATATCCGCAAGCGTGCAGCCTTTCTGAAATTGCAGCGCAAGGGTGGCAATCTCAACCAGCTTGCACGTCAGGAACTGACCGACGAGATGCTCAAGCGCATCGAGATGAAGACCCGCAATATCAATGTGTCCGATCAGGAAGTCGATCAGGCCTATGCCGGTTTTGCGACCCGCAACAAGATGAGCGTCGCCCAGCTCAACCAGGTCATGAATCAGGCTGGCATTACGCCTGCGCATTTCAAGAATTACATCATGGTGCAGATGGGCTGGGGCCGTCTGGTCGGCGCCCGTTTCCGCGCAACCGGCATGGTCAGCGAGCAGGATGCCGTGCAGCGCATGCTCAAAGATGGCGGCAAGAAGCCTGTATCAACGGAATACCAGCTCCAGCAGGTGATTTTCGTCGTCCCCAACTCCAAGCGCTCTCCGGCTCTCCTTGCCAAGCGCCGTCAGGAAGCCAATGCGCTACGCTCGCGTTTCCAGAATTGCGGCGCAACACGCCAGCAGGCCAAAGGCATTCTCGATGTGACGGTGCGCGATCTGGGACGCATCATCGAGCAGCAGCTTCCACCTGAATGGTCCAAGGCTGTCAAAGCCGCCGGTTCCGGTCGCGCAACACCGCCGCAGGATACGGAAAAGGGTGTTGAATTCCTCGCTGTCTGCTCGACGCGTCAGGTGTCCGACGACCGCGTTGCCCAGCTTGTTTTCTCGATGGAAGGCACCGAATCCGCTTCCGCGCAGGAAAAGAAAGCCGAGGAACTTGGCAATAAATACCTCGCGGAACTGCGTGAGAAGGCCAAGATCGTTAACCGGTAAGATGTCTGGACCTGTAGTTGATGACGAAAGCGGCGTTTTATACGCCGTTTTCATTTTGGAATCAGAGCTATGTTGCCAAAATCCGTTCTTCCGCTTGCCGTCAGCATTGGCGATCCTTCCGGCGTTGGCCCGGAAATCGCGCTTCATGCATGGCTGCACCGCAATGAACTGAGCCTGCCACCCTTCCTGTTGATCGCTGATCCCGCACAATTGCAGGCGCGCGCCGACAGCCTCGGTCTGGCTATAGCAATCAAGACTGTTGCTTCCGCCGATACGGTAAAAGACATATTCCCGTATGCTCTTCCCGTCCTGTCGCTCGTCAACCGCCACAGGGAAAGCCCCGGCACACCATTGGCGGAGAATGCAAAAGGCACGATCGAGGCCATTGAACGCGCGGTCGCACTGACGCTTCATGGCGAAACATCCGCTGTCGTAACTTGCCCCATTGCCAAGAAGCCGCTTTATGAAGCAGGCTTTGCGCATCCCGGACACACTGAATTTCTGGCGGAACTCGCAAGCCATCACACGGGTAAACCCGTGATACCGGTCATGATGCTGGCA
This sequence comes from Hyphomicrobiales bacterium, assembly GCA_015654965.1. Taxonomy (GTDB): domain Bacteria; phylum Pseudomonadota; class Alphaproteobacteria; order Rhizobiales; family Rhizobiaceae; genus Brucella. The sequence goes on along the minus strand of JAATGD010000266.1, from coordinate 182 downwards.
GGCCCGCAATTGCGCGCCGTCCCTGTGACCATCCATATTCCGCTGTCGGAAGTACCGCTTCGCCTGACCACGCAAGACATTGTGCAAGTGACGCGGATTACCGCGCATGACCTGCGCACGCGTTTTGGCATTGCCAATCCGCGCCTGGCACTTTCCGGCCTCAATCCGCATGCGGGCGAAGG
>JAATGD010000330.1 GCA_015654965.1 Hyphomicrobiales bacterium | reverse complement strand
CGAACGCGCCAATGGTCGGCTGACGCTGCATCATCCGCTGGAAGCCGACAATGCCGTCACCCGCTCCAATGATGCGCGTGTGCATCCATCGGGCGCTTTCTGGATCGGCACCATGGGCAAAAGGGCGGAAAAAGAAGCAGGTTCCATCTGGTGGTACCGCGAAGGCGTGGTGAAAAAGCTTTTTTCAAACATCATCATCACCAATTCGATCTGTTTTTCACCCGATGGCAAAATTGCCTATTTTGCCGATACGGACCGCAATATCGTCTGGCGCGTGGATACCGACCCGCAAACCGGCCTGCCAATATCGGAAAAAAGCGTGTTTCATCATCGCACCGAAGAAGGCGGCATGGACGGCTCGGTTGTCGATGGCGAGGGGACGGTGTGGAACGCCTGTTGGGGGGCCAATGCGCTTCATGCCTATTCGCCGCAAGGCCGTCTGGTCCGCTCCATTGAATTGCCGGTGCGCCAACCCTCCTGCCCTGCTTTTGTGGGACCGGATGCGTCCGTCATGATCGTCACCAGCGCCCGTGAAGGCATGGATGACAATGAACGTCAGGCTGATCCCCATGCAGGCAAGGTGGTTCTCTTGGACCTCACGCTCGCCGGACGCCATGATCCGCCGGTGCGATTGTAAGCCTCAAATCATCACAGGAACACGCGAAAAAGGCGCTTCAAATACCCTCGACAATGACGATCTCACCATCCGCAACCGTCTGGCGGATGGCTTTTGCAGCCTGATATTCAGGCGAATTGTAGCAATCGAGCGCAGTCTGCATGTTCGCAAATTCAATGATCACATTGCGCGCACGGCCTTCTCCCTCGACCACTTCGGCCTTACCGCCACGCGCGATGAATTTCGCGCCATAACGTTCAAAAGCCGGTCGTGCAGTCGACACATAATCCTTGTAGCGCTCGGCATCACGCGCATCCACGCGAGCAATCCAGTAGGCTTTTGTCATGATCTTCCTCCCCAGACAGATCAGGAAACTGAACGCATTTCTTCCAGAATGGCAAGGGTGGCAGATCTTCGATCACTCGCCTCGATGATCGGACGTCCGACGACAAGGTGGCTTGCCCCTGCTGCAAGCGCTTGCGCTGGTGTCATGACGCGCTTCTGGTCGCCTTTTTCAGCACCCGCCGGGCGGATGCCGGGGGTGACAACAGCCATATCCATACCAATCGTTTTGCGAATGGCAGCGGCCTCGTTGGCTGAAGCCACGATACCGCCCATGCCAGCTGCATGCGCCTGTTGCGCGCGCTTCAGGACCAGCGTTTCCGGCGTATCGGAATAACCGGCTTCCTTGAGATCGTCCCCGTCCATCGAAGTCAGGACTGTTACGCCCAGAAGGCAGAGATCGGAGCCGCGTGCCGCTTCGACCGCCGCGCGCATGGCCTTGGGATAGGCGTGCAACGTTAGCATGGAAACGCCCATTTTCGCGACATTCTCAACGCCTTTGGCGATGGTGTTGTCGATGTCGAGAAGCTTCATGTCGAGAAAGACTTTTTTGCGCGCCGCAATCAGGCTCTTTGCGAAATCAAGCCCGCCTGCAAAGACAAGCTGATAGCCGATCTTGTAGAAGCTCGCCGCGTCCCCCAGTTCCTCGACAACTTTTTCGGCTTCCGCAACACTTGGCACGTCAAGGCCCACGATCAGCTGATCGCGCAAATCTGTCGTCGTCATGACATTCTCCGCTATGATTTTTATTCTCATGGCACAACAAGGCGCGGTACGAAAGATACCGCGCCCTGAAATTGTGAATTCATTGCTGTTTACCGCCCCGGACGGGCCGAGCGCTCAATCAGGCTTTTGCACAGAGCGGCAAGCATTTTGGCGCTGCGCTCGTTCTTCAGCGTGCCGTCGGCGTTGAAAGCTTCTAGCGCACCGCCAACCGAGCATTGTTCGGTAATCACCTGCGCGCCGACCGCCATCAACACCGCACGCAAATTATAAAGCCCGCGCATACCGGCAAAGGCACCGTTGGATGTCGAGCAAAGCCCGACCGTCAGCCCTGCATAGGGTTTAAGCGGCTTGTCTCCATCCCTGGAAATCCGGCTCAGCCAGTCGAGCGTGTTTTTCAGAAGCGGCGGGATCGAGGCATTATATTCGGGCGAGCAGATAACAAGACCATCATTCTCAGCCAAAAGACGGCCCAGCCTGAGCGCATTTTCAGGAATCCCCTCTTCCTTCTCAAAATCCTCATTGATGATCGGCAGCGGATAATCAGCAAGCGAAATGCGCGTCACATCCGCGCCCTGTGCGCGCAATTCTTGTCTAGCCGCCTCCGCCATATGACCGGAAAAAGCACCTTTACGCGTCGACCCCGCAAAGATCAGGATTTTTGCAGACATTCATTGTCTCCGAATAATCAGGAAAGCGCGCTGCGATAGACCCAGAGCTGGGCAGGCGGCACATTGCGAACCACGAAATCATAATGCTGCACGGTGTAATTGCCCTTTCCGGCGGGGACAGGCGGACGCGGACCATAGGTAATCTGCATGAGTGGTCGTCCGCGCGGAATGCGCGCAAGCAATTGTTCCATCAGCCTTATACGGCTTTCCATCGGGAAATTCAGCATGGGAACGGCTGAAATAATGCTGTCGAATTGCTGGTCTTTTTTGTCGCCAAGGGCGCTATCGAGATCGAACACATCGCCATGGAGAATGTTCACGTCAGGAAAGGTCTTGTCGAGATGCTCGACAAAATCCTGCGAATACTCCACCGAGTAAAGATCGGACGGTTTGACGCCATGTGCCAGAATGGCCTTGGTTATGACGCCGGTGCCGGGGCCAAGCTCAAGAACGGGAAGGCCGGATTTGATATCGATGACGCTCGCCATGCGTTTTGCGGTAATCGAGCTTGTCGGCAATATGGCGCCAACCGCCTTTGGTCCGTCGATCCAGCCTTTGAAAAAACGGATTTCCTCATCGAACTTCGCGGCCAGTTTCCGACCGAGCTGTCCTGCCATTCTCACTGCTCCCGTTTGTCGTTATCAAATAACGTCGTTATCGAACAAGTTTATGCCGCTTCGCGACAATGAAGCAAGGAAGAATAGAAAGAACATGCAAAAAAGGGAGCTATTTAGCTCCCTTTTTTATTCACCAATACCTTCAAAAAACTCTTTCATCCGGGAAAAGAAGCCCGCTGATTTGGGACTGTTTTCCTTGGAGGAGAGTTGCTCGAACTCTTCCAGCAATTCGCGTTGGCGCTTGCTCAGATTCTGCGGTGTCTCGATATCGATCTGGATATAGAGATCGCCCATCACCTGCTGGCGCAGAACCGGCATGCCCTTGCCCTTGAGGCGGAACTGCTTGGCGTTCTGCGTTCCTTCGGGAACTTTTACGCGCGTTTGCGTGCCATCAAGGGTCGATACCTCGAACTGGCCGCCAAGCGCTGCCGTGGTCATCGAGATCGGCACCTTGCAATAAAGGTCGGAGCCGTCGCGCTGGAAAAACTCATGCGGCTTGACCGACAGGAAGATGTAAAGATCGCCCGAGGGTCCGCCGCGCAAACCGGCCTCGCCTTCGCCAGCCAGACGAATACGGGTTCCGTCTTCGATGCCAGCCGGAATATTGACCGAGAGCGAACGTTCTTCCGTCACCCGACCCTGACCATGGCACTTGCCGCACGGGTCCTTGATGATCTGTCCGCGACCGTTACAGGTCGGGCAGGTGCGTTCGACCGAGAAAAAGCCTTGCGCGGCACGCACACGGCCCGCGCCACCGCACATGGTACAGGTGGTCGGCTGCGAACCGGCTTTTGCGCCAGAACCCGAACATTCGTCGCAAGTGATGGAGGTGGGAACGCGGATTTGCGCAGTCTTGCCGGCGAAAGCTTCTTCCAGCGTCACTTCCATATTATAGCGAAGATCGGCACCGCGTTCGCGTCCGCTTGAGGAACGGCGGCGACCGCCGCCCATCATCTCGCCAAAAATATCCTCGAAAATATCGGCAAATCCGCCCGAGCCGCCAAAGCCGCCACCGCCAAATCCATTGCCCATACCGCCATTTTCAAAGGCTGCATGGCCGAAGCGGTCATAGGCCGCGCGCTTCTGCGGATCTTTCAGCGTCTCGTAAGCTTCGCCGATTTCCTTGAACTTGATTTCGGCTTCGGGATTATCCGGGTTTCTGTCCGGATGATATTGCATGGCAAGCTTGCGGAAAGCCGCTTTCAGCGTCTTGTCATCCGCAGTTTTCTCCACGCCCAATGCTTCGTAATAATCGATCTTCATACGTCCGTTACCCCGGCGGCTGGACCGGACTCCCAACCGGAGCCATCTTATGATTGTTGTGCTACCGAAACTGGCAAAAGCCCGGCTTGAACCGGGCTTTCACCTGTAACGTCAGAAATTACGACTTCTTCTTGTCGTCGTCGATTTCTTCATAGTCGGCATCGACAACATCGTCGCTGGATGCGGACTGTTCGCCCGCTTCAGCACTCGCGCCTTCGGCAGCCTGTGCTGCGTCGTACATGGCCTGACCAAGCTTCATGGACGTTTCGGCAAGAGTCTGCGTCTTGGCCTTGATGTCTTCGGCGTCGTCACCTTCAAGCGCGGTCTTGAGCGCTGCAATCGCGCCTTCAATAGCCTGCTTGTCTTCGGCCGATACCTTGTCGCCATATTCGGCAAGCGACTTTTCAGACGAATGAACAAGGCTTTCGCCCTGATTCTTGGCTTCGACCGCCTCGCGGCGCTGTTTGTCGGCCTCGGCATTGGCTTCGGCGTCCTTGACCATCTTTTCGATGTCGGCATCCGAAAGACCACCCGATGCCTGAATGCGGATCTGGTGTTCCTTGCCCGTGCCCTTGTCCTTGGCCGAGACGTTGACGATACCGTTGGCGTCAATGTCGAAAGTGACTTCGATCTGCGGCACACCACGCGGTGCGGGTGGAATACCGACGAGGTCGAACTGGCCGAGGCTCTTGTTGTCAGCAGCCATTTCACGTTCGCCCTGGAAGACGCGGATCGTCACAGCCGACTGATTGTCTTCGGCGGTGGAGAAAGTCTGCGACTTTTTGGTCGGGATCGTCGTATTGCGTTCGATCAGGCGAGTGAACACGCCACCAAGCGTTTCGATACCGAGCGACAAGGGGGTCACGTCGAGCAGCAGAACGTCCTTGACGTCACCCTGCAACACGCCGCCCTGAATAGCCGCGCCCATGGCGACGACTTCCGGGTTCACGCCCTTATGCGGTTCCTTGCCGAAGAACTGCTTCACGACTTCCTGAATCTTGGGCATGCGGGTCATGCCGCCGACCAGAACCACTTCATCGATTTCACCAGCCTTGATACCGGCATCCTTGAGCGCTGCCTTGCAGGGTTCGATCGTGCGCTTGACGAAATCATCGACAAGGCTTTCAAACTTGGCGCGCGACAGTTTGATGGCAAGGTGCTTTGGACCGGTCGCATCCGCCGTGATGAACGGCAGGTTGACTTCCGTCTGCTGTGCAGATGAGAGTTCGATCTTGGCCTTTTCCGCAGCTTCCTTGAGGCGCTGCAAAGCAAGCTTGTCGTTTTTCAGATCGATGCCGCTTTCCTTCTTGAACTCGGCAATCAGATATTCGACCAGACGCATGTCGAAGTCTTCACCACCGAGGAAGGTGTCGCCATTGGT
>JAATGD010000102.1 GCA_015654965.1 Hyphomicrobiales bacterium | reverse complement strand
TGCCGATTCTCGATTTCGAAACCATGTACGGCCAGCGCAACGTGACCCGTTCGTGACCAATTCGGCTTTCGTTCTGCCACGCCCTCATGTAAAAGGCCCGCAATTACGGACCTTTTAATGGCTTAGTGGAGGGGTGGCCGAGCGGTTTAAGGCACCGGTCTTGAAAACCGGCGTGCAGGAGACTGTACCGTGGGTTCGAATCCCACCCCCTCCGCCATAAATAACTGAAATCATTAAAGAAATGTCGGGGTAGCGTGTCACTGTTTTTTAGACAGACCCATTTTTCCTGATCGTTCTTCAAGGCCCCTTTGAGGGGTATCACTCAACTGATTATCACCACTATTCCATTGCCGCCCGACATTTAGGTCAAAGGCGATAACCCAAGCGCTTGAAAGCAAGCCATCACATTTAAATATATACCCGCAATGCAGAGCGCGCTCGTATGGCAAGACAGGCGGTTACAGAGATTAATTGGGATGGTATTTGTCAGAAGCTACTTTGGTAGGTGAACATGAAGGGCAAACTGAGTGCCATACCGTCATATGGTGTGGCAGAACCCCATAAGAACAGATTGCCCACTTCTTAAATGCATAACAAAAACAATTAACTGTACTTGATTTTAAAACTATATGGAGGCCTCGCCCGGAATCGAACCGGGGTGCAAGGATTTGCAGTCCTCTGCGTAACCACTCCGCCACGAGGCCAACCATGAGAGCTTCCGATTCTGACGGAATTGCCCTGCGCAGTTCCAATATTGACCGCCATGCATTTCGTCAAGCCATTAGCGGTCTTTATGTAAAAAATTCCACTAAATCATTATAATCACATAATGATATATTTCGGGGGCTTGTAAACTGCATCATGCAATCATGACTTCCGCTTTCCTGATGAAACCGCGCGTCACGCTTGTTCAGATTGACTGAATAATCTCTGGATACCGGTCTTTGCTATGAAAGCCACGACCAGTGAGCCGAGAACAAAACCGAAAACACCATCGGCAAAGGCTGTTGCAAGCCAATTAACGACGCCGGACAGGCTTTCTGGCATAGGAGCGGCAAGGTTTGCAGCTGTTCCTGAAATCCATGCAAATGGCTGGTGAACGCCCAGCTCATGAAGACCATGGATAAAGATATTGCCTCCGACCCATAGCATGGCAGCAGTACCAATGATTGTAAGCAACAGTAGAAGCTTGGGGACAGCCCGAACAATCCATCGTCCCAATATGCGAATCACGGACAAGCGTCCCTTGCGCGCCATCAGCACCCCAAAATCATCAAGCTTAACGATGACCGCCACAACGCCATAAACCAGAACCGTGATCATGATTCCGACCACGATCAGCGTCGCGAGTTCGATCCAGATTGAATTTGTTTCAATCATGGAGAGAGCTAGCGTCATGATCTCGGCCGAAAGAATGAAATCCGTTTTGATTGCACCGGCAACACGCTGTTCTTCAAGTGCCGTCGGGTCCTTGTCCTCTTGCGCGCCCTCCTCATGGTGGCTGTCGCTCGGGAAAAATTTGTGCAAAACCTTTTCAGCCCCCTCAAAGCACAAATAAGCGCCGCCAATCATCAAAAGCGCTGTAATCGCTATAGGGAAAAAATAGTGCAGCGCCAGAAGAACCGGGATAAGCAATGCTTTGTTGCGAAGGCTACCCATTGCGATCTTGCCGATCATCGGCAATTCGCGTGCGGCAGTAATACCGACAACATAATTTGGCGTGACGGCCGCATCGTCAATGAGCACGCCGATCGTTTTTGTGCCTGCTTTTGCCGCATTCGCGCCAATATCATCGACGGAAGCGGCAGCAATCTTGGCGATTGCTGACACATCGTCCAAAAGGGCTAAAATGCCACTCATGCGGCGCTACTCCTCAAGAAGAGGGCAAATTCATTTCGCATGAGCCTGCCTATTGAATGTTTCTGACTGGAAGTAATATCCGACTTACCGCGTTCCTGCACGCATCGCACCTCAACCATTATGCATCATATAGAGCAGCTCAAGCCAAGCTTAAAGCTTTACATCCATTGACCATAAAGAATTGACTTCAGCGGGCTCCGCGCACGAAGCTTTCACCCAGCGCCTGCGGCAAACTTGCCTTGCGTCCAGCGATCAGCAGCACCAGCATGACCATTGCAAATGGCAACATCTGGATCACGTCTGTTGGTACATTGACGCCAGCAACTTGCAAGGCCGTTGCCAACGACAGGCTGACACCGAACAGCAATGCTCCGCCCAAAACCCATAACGGTCTGCCGCGTGCCAGCATGGCAAGCACAATGGCGATGAAGCCGTTGCCGTGGCTCATGAATGGGATGAACACGCCTGCGACTGCAACAGACATGAACGCACCGCCAAGACCAGCCAATGCGCCCGTTATCAGCACGGCGATGCCTCGAGTGCGGACAACATCCACACCGGTTGCATCGAGCGCGGCCGGTTTGTCGCCCGCCGCCTGCAAGGCTGTACCCAGATGCGTCATACGGTAGATCCAGGCGAAGACCGCAACCAGAATGACCGCTGCATAAACGACCGGATTATGGTTGAACAGGATCGGTCCCAGCACGGGGATTTCGGACAAAGGCCAGATCGGCCACTTGGGAGCCCCGTCCAGACGTGGATAGGTTTGCGAAAACTGCACAAAATGCAGGAGTGCGGTCAGACCTTGAACCGCAAGCGTTAGAGCAATACCGATGACGATCTGATTAAGACCAAGCCGCACGCAAAACATCACCATGATGAAAGCGATGAACGCGCCCGCAACAATGCCGCCAACAAAGCCGAGCCCCATGCTGCCGGTGGTCCACGCGACCAGAAAACCGGCATAGGCTCCGGCCAGTATCATACCCTCCAGCCCGATATTCAGCACGCCTGCCTTTTCCGACAATTGCTCGCCAAGCCCGGCCAGCAAAAGTGGGGTACCTGCAGCGATTGCGCCCAGGAACAGGGTGATAATGAAACTTTCCGTAAAAAGCGCCATGTTTTTCTCCTCCTCAGACCTTGGCCCGGTAACGGCGGTTCTTGTCATAATATTCCGCCAGCGCGAGCGTGATCAGCAGCAGCGCCACAATGATTAGCGAGAAGAAGCTTGGCACACCGAGCTGGCGAGCCGCACTTTCCCCACCGATTGTCAGAGCGGAAAACAGGAAGACATAGGCGATGGAGCCAAAGCCGTTGAGGCGCGCGAGGAAAACCAATGGCACCACCGTCAGGCTATAGGCCGGGTTCCAGTCCGCACGGACATTGCCTTGCGTGCCCAGAATATCCACGGCACCGGACAGCCCGGCAAGGCCTGCAGAAATGGCAAAGACGGCAATGGTCAGTTTCGGAACAGAAAGTCCGGCATGAATAGCCGCACGCGGATTTGCCCCGACCAGACGCAACTTCATGCCAAACGACGTTCGCGTCATCATCAGATGCATGGCGATGATCACGACAAGACCTATGATCAAGCCCGATGAAATGGTTGTATCGAACAGTTTCGGCAGGCGTGCATCCACCGGGAGCGTGCGCGTTTGCGGGGTCGTGGTGGCCGGATCGAGAAAAGCGAGCTTCACCAGTACATTGGCCAGCGACACGCCCAGAAAACTCATCATCAGGGTGGTGATGATTTCATTGATGCCATGCCACGCCTTGAGCATGGCGGGCAACAAACCCCAGACCGCACCAACCGCCAGACCGATCAGCAGTCCGACCGCCAAGTTGAGCCAGACCGGCAATCCGGCCGTGTGCAAAAGCGGCGTGGCGGCAGCAACAATCACCGCAGCAAGCAGAAACTGTCCATCGCCGCCAAGATTCCAGATGCCAGCGCGGAAAGCGACGATCAGGCTCGCTGCAATCAGCAGAAACGGCCCCATACGGGTCAGCGTTGCCGAAAGACCGGAAGGAGACAAAATTCCCCGTTCGACAACATAGGCATAGTAACTCAGCGGATTGACGCCCATGGCGAGCAGGATCAGCCCACCCAGAACAAGGGCCGCGACCAGAGGTCCAACGCTGACGGAAAGGATTCTGCCCCACGCGGAAAAAGGCGGACGTGTCATCGGTCCAGCCATACCGGCCGTGCCGGCTTGCTGATCGCTCATTCTTCTTCTCCGGTACTCATCAGGCGGCCGATAGCATCGCGCGCGCCTGCTCCATTTTGAACCGTGCCGAGTACTCTGCCCTGCTCGATCACGGCTATTCTGTCGGCAAGTTCCAGAAGCTCATCCAGATCGGTCGAAATCAGCAACACTGCCTTGCCTGCATCCGCGGCGTCGCGAATTCGCTGGCGAGTGGCGCGAATGTTTTTGACGTCGAGTCCATAGGTCGGCTTTGCAAAGATCACCGCCTCGGCTGCTCCCGTCAGTTCACGCGCCAGCAGAACTTTCTGGATATTGCCGCCCGACAAGGTGCCGACCGGGGTCTGGACATCCGGCGCGCGGATATCGAAATTGCGGACATGTTCGGCAGCCTGGGCGCGGATCTGTTGCGGTTTTTCCAGCCCATTGCGCCAAAACGGCGCAGCACCGATGTCCTTGAGCAGAAAATTGGTAGCCACCGCGAAAGCACCTACCGTTCCCTCGCCGAGACGATCATCCGTCACGTATCGCAAACCCGCTATGCGGCGTTCACCGACCGAAAGCGCGCCAATTTCTGTCCCATGCAAACGAACGCTTCCAACAGACGGAGCCTGCCCTGCAAGCGCTTCTGCCAGCTCCTTCTGGCCATTGCCGTCGATCCCGGCTATTCCCAGCACTTCCCGGGCACGGATCGTCAGCGAAACATCGCAAACCGCAATGCGCCCTGCGCTTGAATTCAGCTTCTCCACCGTCAGTACCACCGGACCAAGATCGCGATTGGCGCGTGGTGCGGTTTCACCCTCACCCGTTGCGGCATTGCCGAACATGAGCCGAATGATATTGGCTGTATTTTCCGCATCCGTATGGGATTTCAGCTCTTCCGGCGCAATAGCACCGGCATTCTTGCCAAGGCGCAGAACGGAAATCCGGTCGCCATAGGCAAGCGCCTCGTTAAGCTTGTGGGTTATGAATATGACCGCCAGCCCTTCCGCCACGAGCCGCCGCATCAGCTGCCCCAGCGACACGGCCTCATTGGGCGTCAGCATGGCAGTCGCTTCGTCAAGGATCAGACATCGGCTGCCGCGCATCAAAGCGCGCAGGATTTCCACCTGTTGACGTTAGCCAAGCGACAGGCTGGAGACCAATGCAAACGGGTCCACCCGCAGTCCCACACGGCTTGCCGTTTCGTTGATACGCCTGGCAACACCGTTGCGATCCGGTTTGCGCCACCACGCGCCACCCAGTGTGAAATTGTCGACGACCGTCAAACTTGGCACCAGCATGGAATGCTGGAACACGGTGCCGATCCCCAGCGACAAGGCATGGCGGGGCGATGTGATGTTGACCTGCGCACCATCCACTTCGATCCAGCCATCGTCGGGCTGCTGAAGCCCGGACAACATACCGACAAGTGTGGATTTACCCGCGCCGTTGTCGCCGAGGAGAACATGAACCTCCCACGGCCAAATATCAGTACTGACGTTATTATTGGCAACGACACCCGGAAAGCGCTTGGTTATGCCACGCAGAGCGACAAAGGGCGTGCCCGAAGAACTGACTGGAGAATGTATTGCGCGTGATGAAAGAGAAGCTGCTTTTTCTGTTGTCGCCTGCATCAAACTGTCCTTCATGGAAGTCCGTCTCGTCGCATCCGAACGGATCACGCCGATGCCCGGAAGCAACGAGACGGCTATTCGAGCGCTGTGCGCCCTTTCGGACGACAAAGGTCGCTCGCGCTGCTTTGTCCATGCATCGTGCTTTCCAAAAACCGTTTCCGGGTTCTGGGCCGATGCTTGAGCAAGCCGGTTACTTGGAAGCGACCGTTTTCACCAACGCATGCACGCTGTCGGCATCGAACTTCGCCTCAACCTTGATCTCGCCGGAAACAACCTTGGCCTGAAGATCTTCGATCTCCTTCCACACATTGTCCGGGATGTTTTTGGTCTTGAGAAGCCGCAGGCTGCCGTCATCCAGTTTGATATTATAGTTGTGACTACCGTATTTGCCATCCTTCAGGTCCTCTATCATCGCCGCATAGACGGGCTTCAGATCCCATATGACGGAGGACAGAAGGAAACCCTTGTCGATCGAGCTCTTGTCGCCGATGACGTCGATGAAATAGGCCTTGCCGCCATCCGTGGCAGGTGTCGTCTCGACGGCCTGCAACATGCCGAAGCTGGAACCGTTGCCCTGTCCGAAGATAACATCGGCGCCGGATGCAATAACGGTTTCCGTCACGCGCTTGCCGCCCGCGGCATCCGAATAGGCGGCGGGTCCAATGACGGCATAACGAACTTCAACGGCTGGGTTTTCGGCCTTCACACCCTGCGCAAAAGCAACCGACATGTTGTTCCACGATGGAGGCTCACCCGAAACGACGATACCGACAATTTTGGTGCGGCTGACCTTGGCGGCGAGACGACCGGCGAGATAAGCGCCATCGCTACCGGCGGCGGTATAATCGGCAACCTTGCCTGCGGAAAGCTTGTCGGGGCTATCGACAATCGCCACAGGCACCTTCATTTCCTCACCGATTTCCGGCGCGGCGGTGTTGTAGCCGGAAGCATGCGCGATCAGCAGGCCTGCGCCATCCTCGGCAAGCTCGCGCAGTGTCGGGCGCACGTCGCCATAGCCGAGATTTTCTGCAACCACGACCTTCACCCCGGCAGCTTCGCCAGCGGCCTTGGCCGCTGCCACGCCCTGCTGGTTCCAGCCCATGTCTGTTCCCATTTCCGGGGCCAGAATAGCAATTGATTTGATGTCTTCCGCCAATGCAGTACTGGCCATCCACCCGCTTACTGCAAGAGCAAGCACAGTTTTACTTACTGCACTGATTCCCATTTTCTTCATTGTGTCGTTCCCTATTATAGAATTTTGTTGACTATTTATCACTGTCCGGTTGTATCTTAAGTACAAACGGGAGAAAATTTTGAAAATGCAGATTCACCTTACCTTTCTTGCTACAGCATTTCTTGGATTGAACACGGCGCAGGCTGCTATCAGCGACCAGTTGTTCGACATTACCGTCGAAAACAGTGGAAAGACTTCACTGGCATGTTCGGCTGCTTTCGCGCACTGGTTCTCCGCCGATCTTGGCGAAGTCGCACCCGGCGCGAGCCGTTCGTTCAGCTTTGGCATCGATGTGAAGACAGGCAATGTCTTCCAGTTGAATTCTGTTGGCGATAAGATGGCCGTGCAGCGCATCTGGTGCGGACACAAGGGCGATGACTGGGCAACACGCGCCGAAATCCCGATGGAGCGCCGCGCAGGCATAACACCGGAACCGGTACATCTGCGCTGCGAGGCAAGCGTCAAGGCAACCCTGTGCGCCGCTCCATAGCGGCGCTCGACCAAGCCCTGGATTGGGCGAATTGCCAATCTGTTACAGCCCTGCATCTGACCTCTCCGGTTGGAATGAAGCGGGTCCGAAACGCAGATCGCCGAAAGATCTCTGCTGCGCATGAACCTCACCCCGATTGACAGTGCAAGAATACGATAGCATGATCATACCGTAATACAATATTGAAAATCGAGTAGCGGTGAATTTGCAAAAAATCCTTTCATCCTATTGGATATAAAGGAATATTTCAAAATGTCCGCAGATTAGCATTCATAAGAGAGATAAAATGCGCACAGCAATTGTTACCGGAGCGAGCCGTGGATTGGGGAAAGCCTTCGCTATCGGACTGGCAAAAGACGGGTTCGCGCTTGGTCTTTGCGCCCGCGATGCAGCAGCTCTGGAAGAAACTGCGCAAGCCGCCCGTGTCGCTGGCGCGCCGGAAGTCGTCGTCATTGCCGCAGATCTTTCACAACCCGGCGCGGCTGAAAAAGTTGTTGCCGACACGCTGGCCGTCACCGGGCAGATCGATGCGCTGATCAACAATGCGGGTGCGACCAAGCGAGGCGATTTCCTGTCGCTCAGCGACGATGATTTTCTGGAAGGATTTGCGCTCAAGTTTCATGCCGCCGTGCGTTTCTGCCGGGCCGCCTGGCCCGCTCTTCTAGCGAGCAAAGGTAGCATCGTGAATATATCGGGTGTAGGCGCGCATACGCCTGAGCCCGACTTCACCATTGGCGGCTCGGTCAACTCCGCTCTGATCAACTTTACAAAGGCGATCTCCAAGCGGGCCCAGGGAACGGGTATGCGGATTAATACGCTCTGCCCCGGCCATATCGTCACCGACCGGCTGTTGCGCCGTATCGAAGTGCTGGCAAAAGAACGAAATATCTCTCTGGATACGGCGCGCGATGCATTGCGTGAAGCGCAAGGCATTCAGCGTTATGGAGAAGCGGAGGAAGTTGCCGACGTTGTGCGCTTCCTGTGTAGCCCGGCGGCTGCCTATGTGCATGGCACAGTCATCAACGTCGATGGTGGTGCAACGCCGGGAATATGATCCCGGCGTTAAACTTCCAATTCAGAACGCTGACCTGATTCACTCAAGATCGAAAAGCACTCTAAGAGGCGCTGGCCTCTTCGGCCAGACGCTCACGCAGAATGGCGATTGCGACTTTGCTTGCATTCATGACGTGATAAGCCGCCGCCTTGCGGGCTTCCTTGCCGCGTCTTGCGGCCAGATGTCCGACGACTTCCTCCAGCTCGGCAAGGCTTTCTCGCGTTCTGCCCGGTGCGCCGAGCGAAGTCGCGCGGAGAACCATGACGCGAGCGTTCAGCGATGACAATGTATGCCCCAGCGCTTCATTGTGCGCACCGTAAATCAGGCAGTCATAGAAAGCGTTCTTTGCCGTCAGCCGCTCCAGAGGATCGGTGATCTTGTCGTTATTCTTCAGTGTTTCGAATGCGGCCCTCAGGGCTGTAATGTCATCGTTGGTCGCATTGCGGGCGAATAGCTCGCAGGCAAGACCTTCCAGCTCGACACGAACCTGATAAATGCCTTCGGCCTGTTCGGGCTTCAGCCGCGCAACGATGGGACCGCGATGCGGCACCACTTCCACAAGACCTTCACTCTCCAGCTGCCGCAGCGCTTCGCGCACCGCCGTGCGGCTCACGCCGGTCATTTCGCACAGATCACGTTCCGTGATGCGCTGTCCGGCTGTGAAATACCCAATCGCAATAGAGTTACGGATACTTTCCGTAACGCTATGACGGACAGGTGCAGCGGCCTTTATCACTTTGAAATCAATAGGTGGGATTTTTCCGTTCATCAATATCGCCATAAGTTTGTGCCCCATAAGCGAAACGCGGGCATATTACCGTATTACTATACGATAACTGCACTTTTTGAAAGCATCCCATTGTTCTTTCTGCCCGTTTTAGGTGCAGTATGTTACGTGGATGCCTCTTCAATCACCGCCATCGCCGCTGCAACGCCTGCGCCGACGTCGATATTCGGAACTCCAGCCACCTTGAGACCACCTGCAATTGCAGCAACCGAGATCAGCGAATAGGTTGGACGCGCTGTCGGCCCCATATGTCCGATACGGGTCAGTTTGCCGAGTGTTTCACCGCGCCCTGATGAAAAGACGACACCATAACGCTCACGGATAGACGCACGTAATCTGGCCTCATCTATCCCTTCCGGGATCGCTACAGCCGTACAGGTCGGCGACGCGATTTCTTCCCGTGCAGCCCAAAGTTTCAGACCGGCGGCCTGAATGCCTGCGCGGCAAGCTTTGGCAGTCCAGGCATGGCGCGCCCAGACGGCCTGCTCGCCCTCTTCCAGATAAAGATCGAGCGCTGCATCCAGCGCATTGATCTCGGAAACTGAGGGTGTGAAGGGAAATGGCTTGCCTGCTTCATGGGCGTGCTTCCAATCGATGATCGACAGAATGGAAGCCTTCGGCGCATCGGGATTGGCGGCGATTTTCTCCCAGGCAGCATCGCTGACATGCAGGAGCGTCAGCCCGGGAGGACAGCCGAGACATTTGTTGGGACCGGTTACGAATATATCGGCATGCGCCGTTTCGGGAAGCACATCCATGCCGCCGAATGCCGATACGGAATCAACGATGAACAATTTACCGGCAGCCTGAACGGCCGCTCCGATTTCCGCGACCGGATTGACCGTGCCGGATGGCGTATCGTGGTGGCAGATGGACACAACCGCAACATCAGGACGTTTTTTGAGGAAAGCTGCCACCGCATCAGCGCTCAGCACCTCATTATAGGACACTTCCAGTTCGACCACTTCCTTGGCATAACGCGCAGCCCAGTAGCCGAAGCCTTTTCCATAGACGCCCGAAACGAGATTGAGCACCACATCATTCCTGGTGATCAGCGAAGCGGCAGCCGCTTCCAGCCCCAGAACAGGCTCTCCTTGCAGGATAACCGGTGGTGTTTTGCTATGGAACACGCGCTGCACCTTGGCATTCACAGCCTCGTAGAAGGCAAGAAATGCCGGATCGTAATCATAGAGAACCGGCCGCGACAAGGCCCGCAAGACAGCCGGATAGGCATCGACGGGACCGGTGGTCAGCGTAAAAATCGGCTCGGCAATTTTTCCTGCGTTCATTTCGCTCTCCCTTGCTTATGCTCTTGTTTCGATGTGCAATTTGGCTCGCGCCAGGCTGAGAAATGATGTTGCGTCGGCGGCCTCTTCAATCCCTTCAAGGGAAGCGATCAACGCTTCATCGTCGATTGCGATCCCGCGCCAGTCGATCTGCGCCTTGAATTTCCGAGCCAGTTCGACGTTGCTCATTGGATGAGCCAGCCCGCCTTTGGCCTCATCGATCCTGCGCACCAGTTTGCGCCCATCCTCAAGCAAAACGCAAACCTCGACCGTCTCGAAGGAAAACGATGCATCATCGACAAAGGAAAGCTTTTCACCCAGCGCCTTCAGTTCAGGATCAGCCACGGCAGCATCGGAGAAGGCAATCAGATCCGCCTTTCCCCACAGCAAGCTGGCCGCAACAGCGTGTTGGGCGCTGACCTGCGCCAGCCTTCCGGTTGTAACACCGGGCCTGTCGGTACGCTGGCGCAGCAGCGGATGGCCGGTCAGTGTCACAGCGGTAATTGCATCCGCCCGCATACCACCTTCACAATGCAGTTCAAGGCAGACTTCAATCACCGGATTGAGCACCACGCCGCATGGATAAGGCTTGAACGTATTCTTCAGGATTTCCCAATCACTGCCAAGCCCGCCGGTCAACGCTTCATAGTCCGGCTTATCGGAATGCAGTGCCAGAAAGCCGCGTATCCCCTCCAGCGGCTCAGCCGGACCGGTATATCCGTCGGCTGCCAGCAAAGCGGACATGAGGCCTGATCGCGCCGCCTGCCCTACGGAGAGGCTTTTGGACATGGTTCCCAATGTTTCGACCGAGCCGGATGCCTGCGCCAGAGCATGGCCCAGCGCATCGACAAGTTGCGATGGGGAAAGCCCCAGCAACCGACCCGCGGCCAGTGCTGCGCCGAACGTCCCACAGGTGGATGTGATGTGCCAGCCGCGTGCATAATGAACCGGATGCAGCGCATTTCCCAACCGGCAAGTTATCTCGGCACCGAGCACAAAGGCCTCTATCAGTGCGGCACCCGATACCGGGCGCCCTTCCCCGGCCATGGTTTCGGCCAACGCCAGAATAGCCGGTGCGACTGGTGCCGATGGATGTATGACTGTCGGCACATGGGTGTCGTCAAAATCGAAGATATTGGCGGAAGCGGCATTGATGTAAGCAGCCCAAAGCATATCGGCCCGCTCGGAACGGCCAATGATGCTTGCTTTCGCCGGCCCTGAGAAAGTGGGCAGCATGGCCACCAGCTTTTGTATCGCTGCTTCGTTTGAACCGCCTATGGCCGTACCGACCATATTGAGCAATGAACGCCGTCCCGCCGCGCGCACTGTTTCAGGCAAGGCTGGCGGTGCATGGACAAATGCCGCCAGAGTGAGGCTTGAACCCTTCATGTCACGCGCCGGCAGCTTTGCCACGCACTTCGGCGTCTGCCCATTTTTCGAGCGGGCGAATGATTGCGGTCATGTCGGCATCCGCACCGAGATCGGCCTTGGTGATAGAAAAAAGCATGCGCACTGCATTGCCCACCATCATGGGCACACCGAGCCGTTCGGCTTCTTCGAGGCACAAACGGATATCCTTGAGCGACAACCCGATTGCAAAGCCGAAATCGAAACCGCGCGGCAGCACGAAGCGCGGGATTTTATCTGCGCTCGCGGAGGTGCGGCCGGAACCGGCATTCAGGACTTCGATCATGACGTCGGCATCAAGACCCGCCTTCGCGCCCATCACCATGGCTTCGGACGTGATCGCCAATGCAGCGGCCGAGCAGATATTATTGATGAGCTTCATCACCTGTGCCTTGCCCGGCTCTTCCGCAACACGGATCACCTTGCCAAGCGCGAGCAGCATCGGCTCAACAACCGTAAAATGCGCCGCAGGACCCGCGGCCATGAGGGCAAGCGTTCCCTTCTTCGCGCCCGCAACGCCACCAGAAACCGGGCTGTCGATCAGGGCAATGCCTGCTGCCGACAATATTTCAGCCAGATCCATCTCAGCTTTCGGTCCGGTGGTCGACAGATCGACCACCCGCTTCACCACGCCGGGATTGGCGGCAATACTGCGTCCGACGGCAATGACGACCTCGGGCGTCGGCAATGACAGGAAAACCGTCTGCGCGCGCGCGGTCAGTTCGCCGATCGTGCCAGCCGCTTCGGCTCCAGCGGCGATCAATGCGGCAAGAGCCGCTTCTTCGCGGTCATTCACAACAAGTTTGTAGCCTGCGCCGATGATGCGCTCCGCCATGGGGCGTCCCATATTGCCAAGGCCGACGAAACCGACTTCACTCATTCCACTCTCCTGTTATCGCGGTCGGGCCATCAGGCAAACGACCAGCCATTATCCACCGGTATTGCCGCACCGTTGATCCCTTCGCTGGCTGCGCCACAAAGGAACAGAGCCAAGGCGGTCACCGTCTCTATCGGAATAAATTTGCCACCCGGCTGGCGGGTCGAAAGAAAAAGCCGCGTGGCCTCTTCAGTGCTGATGCCTTTTACCCTAGCCAGAACGTCGATGCGGCCAAGCGCCGAATCCGTTGCCATTAGACCGGGGCAGATTGCGTTGCAGGTGATCGAGGTCGAAGCCAGTTCCAGCGCGACCGTCCGCGTCAGGCCGATCATCGCGTGTTTGGTGGTGACATAATCCGCACGACCGGCGAGAGCGATGAGGCTGTAAACCGAAGCCATATTGACGATCCGCCCCCATCCCCGCTCCTGCATGTCCCGCAGACAGGCACGAATCAGCCGGAAGGGCGCGGACAGATTGACCTC
>JAATGD010000187.1 GCA_015654965.1 Hyphomicrobiales bacterium | reverse complement strand
GCGAAAGGATCAAACGAGACACCATCAGAAAACGCCGCTTGAACCACCAGGCAAAAGCAGCTTAAATCATACCGCAAACCGAGCCGGAAACTCCAATCTTCAAAAGCCCAAAAAGTCTCAAATCATTCGACGACGGACAATTCTGAACTTATGGCAGATGGTTCGTCAAAGGGGCGGATACTTACACAGCAGGAGTTTTTCAATGAATTTGGAAGAAATTGATCAAAGCACACGAAGAGCTCTGGTTGAAAGAGAACAATGCATAGGTTTTATCGTCTATGAAGGAAGAACTGTTTGGATAATAGATTGGGCTGATCATTTTACGCTTAACCATCAAAAAAATATCGATTCGCTTTGCTCAGAGGAACGGTATCAAAAATTTTTACCGTCCGGTTTAACCGCTCAGGAATGGAATAAGAAACTACAAAGTGAGTTCCGTGGTGGGATACCTGTTCTCACAGCTGATCTGTTCCCAAAATATAGGGATGGAAATTTGGCGAAAGTAGTGACTACTGACATGCTTCGTGATGAATTTTTCTCAGAAGATTTGGGGCAATATAATAATTTGTCCATCGGTATGGAGTCCGAACTATCATTTAATATTCCAATGCCAGAAGAACTGGTTCAACTTCGTATGCGGTTGTTTTCAAAATTGCCGAAGTTTTATATTAATTATGATCGTAAAATTTTTATGCACATGCAGCGAGGACGCTATTATGAATCGGCTGTTATTGATGGATGGTGGGGGGCTGAGGGCGACTTTGAACATATGATACCAACGGCACACCGCTATTGGGTTCGAAATATAGAAGAGGATTTTTGGGCGGTAACAAACTTCTCAAATAGTTAACATTGAAGAGCCTCGCATTTTGCAGGAATTTTTGTGTTTTATTTACGGGTTCGGTTGATGACTCTAAGCTGCGATACGAAATAGCATGTTATATTCGTCGGGAGGAAGAGATTTTAACAGGGCATGCTCCGGCCATAATGGCTGCAAGTAATGATGAAATCCTGCCCCCGCAACCAAAAAACATCAACAAAAACAAATACAAAAAGCCTCCCTCGGGAGGCTTTTGTCGTTTAGGCCACAGCTCGTGGAAGCACACTGGAAGCACCACACGGAAAGCTATGGCGTAGGGAAACGACGGAGATGGAAGCAGAATGAGACAATATGCCGCATGTTTGGTGAACTCCTAAATCGCACAACGTGTCCTCTTCTTGTGCTCAACGCCAACATCGCCAGTTTAAACTTGACAATTACACACGGGTATTTAAGCAGTTAGCGTATCGCCGATATCTGGAAGGCTGTATCTAGTGGTAGGTGTCACTGCCAAAGAGAACATATCTATTTCGATGTAAGCGTTATTGTCGGTAAGTGACTTTGCCACGGTTGGTCAGGCGTTAAATTTTGAAGTGAAGTTCTATGGTACGGGCATGGACTTCCCCTTTGAAAGTGGAGGGCTTCTGTTAGATAAAACTGACAGGAGACTTAGAATTGAAGCAGCGAGAATTTACAGAAGAGTTCAAACGGGAAGCCGTTCGGATTTTAACCACGAGTGGCCGAAGCATTTCATCGGTTGCGAACGACCTTGGTCTTGGCAAGTCAACGCTTGACCGCTGGCGGCGCAATTTTGCGGAACAGGATCTACTTTCTGGTCCGCATGAGGACATGAGCCAGGAGCTTGCCCGACTTCGCAAAGAAAACGAACTCCTTCGTCAGGAGCGAGATTTATTAAAAAAAGCGACGGCCTTCTTCGCTCGCGAGACAAGTCGATGAAGTTTGCTTTCATCGACACGGAGAAGGCCCACATGTCTCTGTCGCAGCTGTGTGCTTTCGCGGGTGTCAGCATCAGCGGTTATTAAGCCTGGAAGCACCGTTCACCCAGTCGCCGCTAGCTTGATGACATGATTATTCTGGCGCATATTGGCAATCAGTTTGCACTGTCGCGTGAAACCTATGGTAGCCCTCGCATGCATATCGAACTGAATGAAGAAGGTATTCGAGCAGGACGCCACCGCACGGCACGACTGATGCGAGAGAATGGCTTGAAAGCCCGGCAAAAGACGCGTTTCAAGCGCACGACAGACAGCAATCATGGTGAGGCTGTCGCTCCCAATCTTCTGGACCAGGACTTTACGTGTGACAGACCAGATCAGAAATGGGGTGTCGACATCAGTTATATATGGACTGCGGAAGGCTGGTTATATCTGGCAATCGTTGTCGATCTTTATTCTCATCGCATCATTGGTTGGGAAGCGCGGGATCGGATGAAGAAGGATTTGGCCATAAGTGCTTTGAACAAGGCCATTGCGATCCGGCAACCAAAGCCGGGACTGATCCAACACTCTGACAGGGGAAGCCAATATGCCAGTTATGAGTACCGCAAAATCCGCAAAGCTCACAAAATGCTTCCCTCCATGAGCGGCAAAGGAAATTGTTACGATAATTCGATGGTGGAAACAGTATTCAAAACAATTAAGGCAGAGCTGATCTGGCGCACTGTATTCCAGTCCCGAAATGACGCGATCAAAGCCATTGGCGAATACATTGACGGCTTCTATAATCCCGTCAGAAGACATTCCGCACTTGGATATAAATCGCCGATCCAGTTCGAGACGATGAACCGAAAATTAGTGACAGAAACTCTCCACTAAATCAGGGCAAGTCCAGATTTGCATCGGCGCTGGTCTGGGAATCGACACGGGGCACCGTTGTGCCGTGGGTGGTGCAGATCGATAAATTCGGCGAGGCGCAGGCCGTTGCCTCTGCCGTGACCGACTATCGGTCGACCGATCCCCAGATCGCCTGGCATCTCGCCCGTTTCATCGAGCAGGTCCGCAGCATCCCGGCCGATCCCGTCATCGTGCGGCAGAACTGGCTCCGCGCCTACGAATACACCACCGATCGCGGGGCGATCGCCTTGAACGACTACGCGCGTGTAAATGACCCCTTTACCAAGGTGGGTATGAGAAGTGGCTCGGTTTGTCTGAACAGCTTTTTGCGGATTTATAAGTGGTTTCCGGCGCTGCTTATGCCGCGAGCGGGATTGTGTGCGGCTGATCAGCATTCCGCCTGTTAAGCCGTGTAGGCGAAGGCGACATTTCAGCCCTCAGATGCGGGTTAACCGGTTCGTGTTCCTCAACCTTCCAATACTTCAGCCTCGGGAGCCATCTCGGCGTAACGGCTTCGCCTCAGTTCCCTTTACCTGCGGGCTACGTTACCCTGCCAGTTGACGACAGGTCACCGCCGCTTGGGCTCACGCCCCCTTACAGCAGAGGGCAGGCAAATCTTCAATTCCTCCTTTCTCCTTTGCATTCCAGTCATATACCTCCCCAATTGGGGCGAGGCGCACTATAACTGATGTCCATAGCCCAGACCTGGTTGGGCCGGGTGATGGCGAGGTTCTTGAGAAGATAGGGATAAACCTTGTGGCCCGGCGTGGGCTTGGAGGTATTCGGGCGACGATAGATCGCCTCAATGCCAATCTTCCTCATTAGTGTGCGCACATGCAGGCGACCGACATCATGACCTTCGGCATTCAGCAAACCCTGAAGCATCCGGCTTCCCGCAAACGGATAATCCAGGTGCAACTCGTCGATCCGGCGCATCAGGGCAAGATCGGATGCCGAGACAGGGCGCGGCAGGTAATAAACGCTGCCGCGGCTGATCCCGAGAACCTTGGCTTGTCGTGAGATCGAAAGCTCGTAATTCCGGTCAATCATTTCTTTGCGCTCCCCAACAGTCCGGCCTTGGTGAGCGCGCCGGATAAAAAATCGTTCTCCAGTGTCAGTTCACCGATCTTGGCGTGCAGGCTTTTGACATCGACAACAGGCTCTGCGGTCTCTTTACGGCCGTCATCAAAGACGGCCGCAGCGCTTGCCTGCAACTGATCTTTCCATTGCTTGATCTGGTTCGGGTGCACGTCGAACTGCTGAGAAAGCTCGATCATTGTCTTCTCACCCTTGATCGCCGCAAGCGCGACTTTCGCCTTAAAGGCAGGGCTGTGGTTGCGGCGTGGTCGTTTCGTCATAATGGCTCCTGTTCCCGGCATAATGCCGTGTTCACCAGGCGGAAGCCACTTATCTCAACTGTTCAGTTTTCCCGAGCCACTTCTACGCCCGTTGGCTCAAGCCGGCTTTCAACCAGATGCACCGCGTTTTGAAGGATGGCGGCTTTTGCGTCAGCTTCTACGGCTGGAACAAGGTCGATCTGTTCATGGACGCATGGAAAGGGGCAGGTTTCCGCATTGTCGGGCATATCG
>JAATGD010000195.1 GCA_015654965.1 Hyphomicrobiales bacterium | reverse complement strand
CGGCCAGTATGAAGATCTGGACGGGGCCGCTAATCGTATACTGCTCGATGACGAGTCTAGGCCGTCACCAGAATCGCCCGTAGATCGTTGACATTGGTGCCGGTCGGACCCGACACGAAAAGATCGTCAATCGCATTGAACGCCGTCCATGCATCATTGGCATTCAGACGCGCCGCCGCATCCTCGCCCGCCTTTTGCAGACGCAAGACCGTGCTGCCATCGGCAAAAGCTCCGGCATTGTCTTCCGAGCCGTCAATGCCATCAGTATCGGCTGCGAGTGCATGAATATTGGCAAAACCGTCGATATCGAGTGCGAAAGCAAGCAAAAACTCGCTGTTACGCCCGCCTTTACCGCCCTTGCCCCGAATGGTGACGGTGGTTTCGCCACCTGATAAAATCACCACCGGCTTTTTGAACGGACGGTCGCGGGTCGCAACTTCCCGCGCAATCGCCGCATGGACATGCGCCACGTCCCGCGCCTCGCCTTCAATGGCATCCGACAGGATGACCGCTTTCACGCCCTGCTTTTCCGCTTCACGGCTCGCGGCTTCCAGAGAGACGGCGGCGGATGCGATCACCCGCACCTCATTGCGCGAAAAAACTGCGTCATCAGGTTTTGGCGCATGCGCGGCTTCGCTTTTGATATGGGCAAGCACGCGTTCAGGCAATTCAAGCCGGTAGCGTTCGATGATTTTCAACGCCTCGTCGCGGCTGGTACCGTCTGGCACTGTGGGACCGGAGGCGACAAAGGCCGGATTATCGCCGGGAATGTCCGAAACCACCAGCGAAAACACTTTTGCCGGATGGGCCGCGACCGCAAGCCTGCCGCCCTTGATGGTGGAGAGATGTTTGCGCACTGCATTCATCGCCGCAATCGGCGCGCCCGAGGCCAGAAGCGCCTTGTTGACGGCGATCTCGTCGTCAAGGCTCAAACCCTCTGGGGGCGATGGCAACAGGGCCGAGCCGCCGCCGGAAATCAGCGCTACCACCAAATCGTCTTCGGTCAAATCGGACACCGCCTCAAACAGGCGTTTTGTCGCCGCAAGTCCAGCCTGATCAGGGACCGGATGCGCAGCTTCGATGATATCGATATGCTTGCAGGCGCAGGCATAGCCATAACGCGTCACCACCACGCCTTCGAGTGCTGCCTCGGGATATTTTTCAGCCCATGCTTTCTCGAAAGCTGCTGCCATCTGCGCAGACCCTTTGCCCGCGCCGATCACGATCGTGCGGCCTTTCGGCTTCTCCGGCAAGTTGGCGCGGATAACATGTTCAGGATCGGCTGCTGAAACTGCCGCATCAAACAGGCTGGTCAAAAAGGCTTTTGGATCAGAAATGGCTGGCACGCGCTTCTCCTCTAACTCCCGGCGCGTGCAACATGCCTCAAAGAGGTCCTTAGGCCAAGCCAGTTTTGAGCGGTTTTCCCGCGACATAGGTTTCAACCACGGCGCGGTCGTCGCCCATGGTCTGCAACAGGAACAGTTCCTGTTCAAGCGTAGCACCCGCCACCATGCGAAGGCGCATCGGCGCGGTGGCGGACGAATCGAGCACCACGATATCCGCTTCCGTGCCTTCCTCAAGCGTGCCGATCTTGTCATCCATCGAAAGTGCGCGGGCGTTCCCGAGCGTCATACTATAGAAAGACTGGAACGGGTTGAGACGCTGGCCACGTAATTGCAAAACCTTGTAGCCCTCATCAAGCGTGCGCAGCATGGAAAAACTGGTGCCGCCGCCGATATCGGTCGCAACAGCCATACGCACCCCCGCCGTCTTCAGTCGGTCGCGGTCGAAAAGGCCGGAGCCGAGAAAGAGATTGGAGGTCGGACAAAAAACGGCAACCGAACCGGTTTGCGCCATAACATCCACTTCGCGCTCCTCCAGATGGATGGAATGCCCCAGCAGCGTCTTTTGCCCCAGAAGCCCGTAATGCTCGTAAATGCCGAGATAATCGGGCGCATCGGGGTAAAGCGATCTGGTGAAGGCGATCTCGTCGTGATTTTCCGACAGATGCGTCTGGATATAACATTCGGGATGCTCGCGCGCCAAAGTTCCGCTCGCTTCCATCTGCTCGGGCGTCGAGGTGATGGCAAAGCGTGGACTGATCACATAATCGAGCCGGTCCCTGCCATGCCAGCGCGCAATCAGCGCCTTGCTGTCGTCATAGCCCGATTGCGCGGTGTCGCACAGCGCTGGCGGCGCGTTGCGGTCCATCATCACCTTGCCACCCAGCGTGCGCATGTTGCGATGTT
>JAATGD010000115.1 GCA_015654965.1 Hyphomicrobiales bacterium | reverse complement strand
TGGCTGCCGCCAGTGACAAGGCCGGGGCATCGAGCAAACGCCCTTTTGACAGAACCGTCTTTCCCGGCGTGAAATCCAGTCCGGCACGGCGGATATGGCGGCCTTTATCGATGCCTTCGAGGATCGTGAGCGTGTCGCCGTTGCGTTGCGTATGTTCCTGAATGACAATCGTGTCGGCGGATTGCGGCAGAGGAGCGCCGGTAAAAATGCGCACCGCTTCTCCCAAGCGTAACGGACCATCATAACGTTTACCGGCAGCGGATTCGCCAATGATTTTGAGATGCAGCGGATAGGTGGTGTCTGAGGGTGCCATCAGCGCATAGCCATCCATGGCCGAACAATCGAAAGGCGGCTGTAGAAGATGCGCCTCAACCGGATGGGCTATGATACGGCCACCCGCATCGTGCAAATCAACGATTTCCGACCCTTCGGGATGGGCTGAATGAAGGATGCGCTCCAGTGCTTGCTCGACAGGGAGAAGGGCCATGGTGCTTCCTTTCAAAGAGATTATATCCGCAGGGTCTTGATTGCGGAAAAGCCGGAGAAGGCCCTCTTAAAACATAGTTATTTCGGGCATTCTTTGACACAGGGCAAATGGTGCGCTGATCAGGCTTTCCAGTCACCCGATTTTCCGCCGCTTTTTTCCATGACGCGGATTTCGCCGATTTCCATATGGCGATCAACGGCCTTGGCCATGTCGTAAATCGTAAGGCACGTAACAGAGACTGCTGTCAACGCTTCCATTTCAACGCCGGTGCGACCTTTGAGTTTTGCCATGGCGCGCACGCGCAGTCCGGGCAGGGTTTTGTCGGCTTCGATATCGACGGTAACCTTGGTCAGCATCAGCGGATGGCAGAGCGGAATGAGATCGGCGGTCTTTTTGGCCGCCATGATGCCCGCCAGACGTGCCGTTCCGATCACATCGCCCTTGGCGGCATCGCCTGCAAGAATAAGCGCCAGTGTTTCGGCTTTCATCCTGACACGGCCTTCGGCGACGGCTTGCCGCTCAGTCTCGTCCTTGGCGCCGACATCCACCATATGGGCGGCACCCGTGCGGTCGAGATGGGTAAGTGAAGGCTTTTGCGGCGACATGATCTATGCCCTGCCGGTCAAAAGCTTGCGTGTTGCGCTGGCAACATCCTCCTGACGCATCAGGCTTTCACCGATGAGAAACGTGCCGATATTCGACTTTTCCAGACGCAGGCAGTCATCATGGGTAAAAATGCCGCTTTCGCCGACCAGAAGCCGGTCATCTGACACCATTTTCGACAGCCGTTCGGAAACGGCAAGATCGACCTCGAAATTGCGCAAATTGCGGTTATTTATGCCTACAAGGCGCGAAGAGAGTTTGAGCGCACGCTCCATCTCGGCCTCATCATGCACTTCAATGAGCGCATCCATGCCCAGTTCAAAGGCGGTTTCTTCAAGCCGACGTGCCAAATCATCATCGACACTTGCCAGAATGATCAAGATGCAGTCAGCCCCCCAGCTACGCGCCTCATAGACCTGATAGGTGTCGAAGAGAAAATCCTTGCGCAAGGCGGGCAGGCCACAAGCCTCACGCGCCTTGGTCAGAAATTCAGGGGCTCCTTCAAAGGACGGCGTGTCGGTGAGGACGGAAAGACAGGCAGCGCCACCGTCTTGATAGGCTTTGGCAAGCGCAGGCGGGTCGAAATCAGGGCGGATCAATCCTTTGGAAGGGCTTGCCTTCTTGATTTCGGCAATCAGCGCGAATTGACCGGCGGCTCGCTTGGCTTTGAGTGCCTCAAGGAAGCCTCGGGGTGCGGATTGTTCCGTTACACGCGCTTTCAGATCTTCCAGCGTATGACGCGCCTTGGCGGCCGCGATTTCCTCACGCTTATAAGCTTCGATCTTACGCAGAATATCGGTGGACATGGTGTCTTATTTCCCGTCAGGCTGCTTTATCATTGGAGATGGCAACCACTTTTTGCAAAACAGTCAGGGCGGCACCACTGTCGATGGAATGAGCTGCCAGATCAATCCCGTCCCTGAGATCTTTTGCCTTGCCTGCAATGACCAGTGCGGCTCCTGAATTAAGCAGCACAATATCACGATAAGCGTTTTTTTCGCCTTCGAGAACCGCAATCAGCGCCTTTGCGTTTTCAGTAGCATCGCCACCTTTCAGCTCTTGCGGGCTGCAACGACGAAGACCGACATCTTCGGGGATTATTTCAAAGGTGCGAATACGGCCTGCCACAAGTTCTGCAATCTGAGTGGTACCAGCGGTGGTCATTTCATCCAGACCATCGCCATAGACGACCCATGCCCTCTCTGTGCCGAGTTCATGCAGCACATACGCCAAGGGTTCGAGCCATTGCGCAGAAAAGACACCAAGCAACTGGCGCTTGACGCTGGCCGGATTGGCGAGCGGCCCGAGGAGGTTGAAGATCGTGCGGGTACCCAGTTCGACGCGGGAAGGGCCGACATGGCGCATGGCGGAATGATGCATGGGCGCGAACATGAAGCCGAGTCCTGCTTCATCGATGCTGCGGGCGATTGTTTGTGCATCTGCTTCGATATTGACGCCGAGGGCGGCCAGCGTGTCGGCGGCACCCGAACGCGAGGAAAGGGCGCGATTGCCATGCTTGGCCACGGGGACGCCTGCACCAGCCACGACAAAGGCCGAGCAGGATGAGACATTATAGGAACCGGACTGATCGCCGCCGGTGCCGACAATATCGATGGCATCGGCATGGGCTGCGACCGGCAACATGCGCGAGCGCATGGACGCGACAGCACCGGCGATTTCCGGCACGGTTTCACCGCGCACGCGCAGCGCCATCAGGAGGCCGCCAATCTGCGATGGTGTCGCCTGACCGGACATCATGACATCGAAGGCGGCTTTCGATTCGTCCTGTGTCAGAGGCTCGCCGGAGGCGGCTTTTGCGATAAAGGGTTTCAGATCAGCCATACCTGTTTTCGCTTTCCAGTTCTTGACCGCCCTTATTGTGCAAGCGCATTGTTGATGACCGTCTGGTTTATCTTGACCGGATATTGCTTCTGGAACTCGCCCACCATCTGGTCGATGAGATCGTTGGAGAGGCTGTCGGCAAGATAGGTCTTCTGCTGGTCGGAAACCGATTCCGGTCCCGTGGATGCAGGATCGGTCACTTCCGTCACCTTGAACAGAATCTGCGCGTCCGCTGACGATGCCGCAGCCGTGCCGGTAAAGCCGTTGGAGCCACGGAAAATCTGGGCCGCAGCGGCAGAGCCGATTTCCGCATCATTGGTGTTGCGGGTAATACCGCGCTTGGTCTGTTTTTCGAGGCCAAGCTCGGATGCAAGCGCATCGAGCGATGTTCCGCTGTCGAGGCGTTTCTTCAGCTCGTCCAGACGCGCATTGAGGCGCTTGACGGCTTCCTCACCCTTCCATGCCGCGATCACATCATCCTTGACTTCATCAAGCGTGCGGTCGCGGGCAGGGGTTACACCATCCACCTGATACCACAGGTAGCCACTGTTACCCAAAGTTAGGGCATCATTGTCGAACCCTTGATCGGCTTCAAAGATGGCAGGCAGAAGCGCTTGTGCATTCGGCAATTCGACCGTCTTGCCGGAAACGTCCTTGCCTTCTTCGTCGATGGCGTCAATGGTCACGGCTTTCAGGCTGAGGCTTTTGGCGACATCGGCCATGGAAGCGCCATCGGAACGCTGCTGTTCGTAAGAATCGTGAATACCGCTGATGCTGCTGGCCGCAATATTGGTGGCAAGGGTCTGACGGATTTCACCTTCGACCTCTGCAAGCGCCTTGGTATGCGCCGGTTCAATCGCCGTCACACGCAGGATAACCGGGCCAAAGCTGCCTTTGACAACGGGGCTGACGCCATTTTCGGCAAGCGCAAAAGCCGCATCGGCAATGGCCTGATCAGGAATGGCGTCCTTTTCAAAGGTGCCAAGTTTTACGTCGTCTTCGGACTTGCCTTGTTCCTTGGCGAGTTCAAGAAAGTCGGTTCCGGCGGCAATTTTTTGCTGGGCGCTTTGGGCGCTCGCCTCATCCGCGAAGTTCAATTGTTCGATTGTGCGCTTTTCGATAGAACCAAAACGCGCCTTGTTTGCTTCATAATATTCCGAAATCTCGTCCTGCATGACGGCAGCCGGATCAGCAATGTCGGACGGCTCCAGCTTCACATAGGTGATCTTGCGATATTCGGGTGCCTTGTAGTCGGCCTTATGCTCTTCAAAATAGGCTTTCAGAACATCGTCGCTTGGGGCTGGAACAGTATCTGCCTGTTCAGCCGCAAGGGTAATGTAATCGACGCTACGGCTTTCGCCCTGATAAAGGCTGAGCGCCTTGAGCATGGCATCGGGCATTTTTATGCCATCAGTGATGGCTTCGATGATCTGCTGACGGCGTGCGACCTTGGCGCGATTGTCGAGATAATCCTGCGGGCGGATATTGGATTGGCGCAAGACCGCATCGAATTGTGTTCGACTGAAATTGCCGCTCGTATCCTGAAAGGCCGGATCTTCAGCCGTGAGGCGAGCAATGCCGTCCTTTGACAGACCGAGATTCATGTTGCGTGCGCCTTCATCGAGCACGACGCCCGCGGCAAGCTGGGCCAGAACCTGATTATCGACGCCAATGGCCTTGGCCTGATCACGTGTCAGGCGCTGGCGAAACTGCTGCGACAGGCGCATGACCTGCTGCTCATAGGCAAAGCGATAATCGAACGCGCTCACTTCCGATCCGCCTGCTTTCAGGGCAGCGGTGCCGGACGCATCACTTCGGAAAGCATCCGAGATGCCCCAGGCCGCAAAGCTCAGGACGAGAAGACCGAGCAGGAGCTTGGCGATCCAGGATTGAGCGGCAGAACGCAGGCTGTCGAGCATGGGAAACCCTTCGATAATGATACAAGGCTCAGGCTTTGAATGATGAAGCCTGTCAGGGGATAACCTCAAGCAAGGCTTTTATGCAAGGACTCAATGCGTCTTTGTCGCCAAGAACATTTGCATTGCGGCACGAATATGCTTACTCAATTGCGACTTTTGGTGCGCCATGGCCTCTATGGGGCCTGAATACGCCCTTATGAAGAAGAGTGAGGAGAATGCAATGACTCCGGGTATCCGTCCGCTGGTCGCTGGCAACTGGAAGATGAATGGCACGGGAGAATCTCTCACCGAATTGCGAGCGATTGCCGCAGGGCTGAGTTCCGATCTGGGACGCAAGCTGGATGCCGTCATTTGCGTGCCTGCGACGCTTCTTTCACGCGCCGCTGAAACATTGTCCGGCGAAACCACGGTGGGACTGGGCGGTCAGGACAATCACTTCAACGTGTCCGGTGCGCATACGGGCGATATTTCGGCGCAGATGCTCAAAGAGGCTGGCGCAAGCCATGTGATTATCGGCCATTCCGAGCGCCGCACGGATCATCGTGAAACCAACGATATCGTGAAGGCAAAAACTGAAGCCGCATGGGCTGCGGGACTTGTTGCAATTGTCTGCGTTGGCGAGACGGCGGATGAACGTCAGGCCGAACGCACGCTGGAAGTGATCGGCGGCCAGCTTGCAGGCTCACTGCCCGAAGGTGCGAATGCCGAGAACACCATCATCGCCTATGAGCCTGTCTGGGCTATCGGCACGGGACTGACGCCGACATTGCAGGATGTTCATGCCGCGCATTCTTTCATGCGCGAGCAACTGGCTGAACGCTTTGGCGTTGCAGGTTCGCATATGCGCCTGCTCTATGGCGGCTCGGTCAAGCCATCGAAAGCAGCCGAATTGCTTGGCATTGCGGATGTCGATGGCGCATTGGTTGGTGGTGCAAGCTTGAAAGCGAGCGATTTTCTAGCCATATGCGAGATTTACCGGAATTTTTGACTGCCCTTATAATTCCATCAATCGTCTGGGCGGGGCTTGGATTATCGCGCAATAGCGTGTAAGGAGCCGCATCTATTTATCACGCAGGCAAGGTGCAAGGCCATCGGCCAATCGTCAGGCGCTGCTTTAAAGATCAGGGACGTAAAGACCGTTACCCATGGATACCGTAGTCATTGTCATTCATTTGTTGATCGTTCTGGCGCTTGTCGGCGTTGTGCTTATCCAGCGTTCTGAAGGTGGGGGCTTGGGCATCGGTGGCGGTTCCGGCTTCATGACCGCGCGTGGCGCTGCCAACGCGTTGACGCGCACCACGGCTATTCTGGCGGTCGGCTTTTTTGCGACCTCGCTTATTCTCGGCATCATGGCGCGTTACGGTGAACGTCCGACGGATATTCTCGACCGTATTCCGGCCGCGACCGGCAGCCAGAGCGCACCTGGCGGCGGCATTCTCAACCAGCTGGGTGGAGAATCATCGCGCAGCAATGATCAGAGTGCACCGGCAGCGCCTGCCGCTCCTACTGGCACAAGCGAGCCACAGGCTCCGGTCACGCCGCAGACGCCGGCAAATGGCGTCCCGGATTCGCAGTAAAGAATCTTCAAAAGAGTGAAAATGTGAAAACCAGCCTTCATGGCTGGTTTTCTGTTTTTTAACCACTCCATCGCAAAGTGTTGCAAGCAGGCAATAGCCGCAGCAATTTGCATCAAGCTGACTTCGCTATGAATTGAAACGGGCCTGCATTCACAGTATGGAAGGTAAAAGCTAATCCGCAAAAAGTTGCGGCAGCTGTTGGGCTTGTATTTTCGGGAACTGATCATGTCTTCACCGCGCACACTTATCGCAGGCATTGCGGGACTTTGTGTTGCAATCGCCATGCCGGCTTTTGCAGCTTCTCCCATCAAGGCCGATACGGCATTTGATGAGGCCGTAACGACCAATGTGCAGCAGGTTGCTGCGACGGGGGAAGCCCGCTCAAAGCCTGCGAAATCCAAGAAAGCCGCAAAGAAGCAGAGCGGGCCAAAAGGCGTTTCGCTCAACCGTTATAATGTCGATCCGAAATTTCGCCCGCAGGAAGTAGCCTTTAGCGGTTATAATCCCGGCACGATCGTCATCGATCCGCAGCAGCGTTTCCTTTATCTCGTCGAAACGTCCTCGACTGCGCGCCGTTACGGTATCGCGGTTGGCAAGCAGGGGCTTGAATTCAAGGGCACGGCCAAGATCAATGCCAAGCGCGAATGGCCGCGCTGGATTCCGACCAAGGAAATGATTGAACGCAACCCTTCACAATATGGCCGTTTTAAAAACGGCATGGACGGTGGTCCGGGCAATCCGCTGGGTTCTCGCGCGCTTTATCTCTTTCAGGGCAACAAGGACACCTATGTCCGTATTCACGGCACAGTGCAGCCCTGGACGATCGGTAGCTCAGCGTCGAACGGCTGCTTCCGCATGATCAATGAGGACGTCATGGACCTTTATGAACGTGTGGGACTGGGTACCGAGGTCGTGGTTCTTTGATCCTGAATCATGTCTCCCAAAAGTGGGAACCGGTTTTGGGATAAAGACATGCGTCACCACCACCTACTGCCATGTCGCATCTGAAAAAGCCGGGCTTGTGCCCGGCTTTTTTCATTTTGGTCGGGAATAACGGAAGCTGTGGATTTCGTCCTTCGCCATGGTAAAGCCGAGGCGTGGCTATTAAGAGATAGATCATGTTCGTGTTCGGCTTTATGGCCGCGCATGATTTTCGTTTGGGCTGGCATGCTCGGGGTTTAACGGCGATTACCGTCTGTTCGGAGAAAAAATGCTCGCAAGCGCATTTTTTAGTGGCGGAATCAATCAAGAAAGTCTAACGAGATAAGCCCATGGCGCGATATGTATTCATCACTGGCGGCGTGGTTTCTTCCCTAGGAAAAGGCATAGCTGCCGCAGCACTGGCTGCACTCCTTCAGGCACGTGGTTACCGCGTGCGTATCCGTAAACTCGACCCTTATCTCAATGTCGACCCTGGCACGATGTCGCCTTACCAGCATGGTGAGGTGTTCGTCACTGACGATGGTGCTGAAACAGACCTTGATCTGGGCCATTACGAGCGGTTCACCGGTCGTCCAGCCAATCAGCGGGACAATATCACCACCGGTCGTATTTACCGTAATATCATTGAGAAAGAACGCCGCGGCGATTATCTCGGTGCGACGGTTCAGGTCATTCCGCACGTCACAGATGAAATCAAGAATTTCATCCTTGAAGGCAATGACGAATATGATTTCGTTCTTTGCGAAATCGGCGGTACGGTTGGCGATATCGAAGCCATGCCGTTCCTTGAAGCTATTCGTCAGCTCGGAAATGAACTGCCACGCAACAGCGCGGTCTATATCCATCTCACATTGATGCCGTATATTCCAGCGGCAGGCGAACTTAAGACCAAGCCAACACAGCATTCGGTCAAGGAACTGCGTTCAATCGGTATTGCTCCGGATATTCTTCTGGTGCGTGCGGATCGTGAGATTCCAGCTTCCGAACGTCGCAAGCTGTCGCTGTTCTGTAATGTGCGTGAAAGCGCAGTCATTCAGGCGCTCGATGTTTCGTCCATTTATGATGTGCCGATTGCATATCATAAGGAGGGTCTCGACAACGAAGTTCTCGCAGCTTTCGGTATCGAGCCTGCTCCAAAACCTCGTATGGAACGCTGGGAAGGCATATCCCACCTGATCCATAATCCTGAAGGCGAAGTGACCATTGCCGTCGTTGGCAAATATACCGAGCTTAAGGATGCCTATAAGTCGCTTATTGAAGCGCTTCAGCACGGTTGCATTGCCAACAAGGTCAAGGTCAATCTGGACTGGATCGAAGCAGAAGTCTTTGAAAGCGAAGACCCGGCACCGCATCTGGAAAAGGTTCACGGCATTCTGGTGCGGG
>JAATGD010000184.1 GCA_015654965.1 Hyphomicrobiales bacterium | reverse complement strand
GCCACCTTCAAAGCGCGATTCGATGCCAAGTTTGGTCAGCATCGCCTGAATCTGAGGCCCGCCGCCGTGCACGACAATCGGGTTAATACCGGATTGTTTCAGAAGTGCGATGTCACGCGCAAATGCCTTGCCCAGTTCCGGGTTGCCCATGGCGTGACCGCCATATTTGACGACGACATGCTTGTTTTCGTAGCGCTGCATATAGGGGAGCGCCGCCGAGAGAAGTTGCGCTTGCATTTCGGAATTTTCGAGAGTCGTCATCGCGGGCTCCATGGCAGGCGCCAATTGGCATAGGGGGACAATTGGATTGGCTTTGTAGGCAATATGACAGGCGCTGTAAAAGGTTTTCTGTGCTCTAATAGCAAAACTTGTTTGTCGCAATGGCATGGCTACAAACCATGGAGATAGCCATTTTATTGTAGGTTGCATGCGCAATGGAGGGTTAAGCAATCATGAAAGAAGATATGCTATGCGTTGTTTGATCTTGTCTGCTCTCATTTTCGTATCGTGCCTGTCGGGCGGGCAAACAGCTATTGCCGCGCAAGTCACTGCAACGCAGACAATCGTTTTTATCCGTCATGGCGAAAAACCGGAAAAGGGTCTTGGACAATTGAGCTGCCGGGGGCTTCATCGGTCGCTCCGATTGCCTGCCGTCATTGGCAAGCAGTTTGGCAAACCCGATGCGATTTTCGCGCCCGATCCATCGGAATTAAAAGACGATGATGGCACGTCCTATGCCTATGTGCGTCCACTGGCAACCGTCGAGCCAACGGCGATTTCATTTGGCCTGCCGGTCGACACAGAGTTCGGTTATGAAAAGATCGGCGCGCTGGAAAAGGCCCTGAATGCCCCTGACTATCGCAATGCGACCGTGCTTGTGGGATGGGAGCACAAGGAGATCGTCAAGATTGTGCGCAATATCATGGAAGCGAATGGTGGTGACGAAACCACCATTCCCAAGTGGTCGGGGGATGATTTCGACAGTATCTATGTGCTGCGCATTACACGTGAGGGTGAGAAGGTAAGTGTCGCCTTCGAGCATGGGCAACAGGGTTTGAATAATCTGCCTGAAACCTGCCCGAACTGACCGATAAATCAGCCTTCCTTCACCACCAGAGCGATGGCTGCACGCAGATCGTCAAGGCCAAGGCCCTTTTCGGATGATGTCGCGATAATGCCGGGAAAGCAGGCCGCGCGGCGCATGGTGAGTTTTTGCGTCTCGGCCATCAGGGGGGCGACGCCCGCGGGTTTGATCTTGTCGATCTTGGTCAGCACGATCTGATAGGAGACGGCGGCCTTGTCCAGAAGATCGAGGACTTCCGCATCATTCTTTTTGATGCCGTGGCGGGAATCGATCAAGACATAGACACGCTTGAGCGTGGTGCGCCCGCGCAGGTAATCGAAAACCAGCCGTGTCCATGCATCGACATGAGCTTTTGGCGCTTCGGCAAAGCCATAGCCGGGCATATCGACGAGTGCGAGCGGGGGCAGGTCGTCTTTTCCACCCGAATAGCCGTCAGGCACGAAATAATTGAGTTCCTGCGTGCGTCCCGGCGTGTTGGAGGTTCGCGCCAGTCCCTTCTTGCCGACCAGAGCATTGATGAGTGAGGATTTTCCGACATTTGAGCGACCGGCAAAAGCAATTTCCACCGGACCTTCTGGGGGCAGGAATTTCATGGATGGCACGC
Organism: Hyphomicrobiales bacterium; assembly: GCA_015654965.1. GTDB lineage: Bacteria > Pseudomonadota > Alphaproteobacteria > Rhizobiales > Rhizobiaceae > Brucella. The sequence continues at coordinate 732 of JAATGD010000184.1, read as the reverse complement.
CGCGGATGAAAATCCACGATTTGTTGAAAAGCGCGCGGCCTTCTCCGATCAGTGCCGCCTGGGCTGCACGTGTGGCGTCCGCAGCCACCTGCGCCGCATGAATTGCCGCCTGCTTTTTATCCTGATCGCTCATTGCTCATTCCGGTCATTATGTTTGTCAGACACGCATCAAGGCTCTTGGTCGCAAAGTCAACCTTTCTGCGTGTTCGGATACAAGAAACCCCGCCAGAGCGGGGTTTCCAATTTTATTTCTTTGTCTCTGCTTCTTTCGGTTTTCGCTTGAAGAGATCCTTGAGATTGTCCCAGAGTTCGATCTTCACACCCTGTCGCTTCATGATGATCCCCTGCTGGGTGATCGAAAGCAGGTTGTTCCATGCCCAGTAGATCACCAGACCCGCCGGGAAAGAGGCCAGCATGAAGGTGAAGATGATCGGCATCCAGGTGAAGATCGCAGCCTGCGTCGGATCGGGCGGGGTGGGGTTCATGCGCATTTGCAGGAACATGGTTATGCCCATCAGAAGCGGCCAGACGCCGATCATCAGGAAGTGCGGGACGCCGAAAGGCAACAGGCCGAACAGGTTGAAGATCGAGGTTGGATCGGGTGCTGCCAGATCCTGAATCCAGCCGAAGAAAGGTGCATGCCGCATTTCAATGGTAACATAGAGAACCTTGTAAAGTGCGAAGAACACCGGAATCTGCACCACCACCGGCCAACAGCCGGCCAGCGGATTG
>JAATGD010000216.1 GCA_015654965.1 Hyphomicrobiales bacterium | reverse complement strand
TCCGCCTATGATCGCGATGACAATCTGCTTTTGCGCCGCTCCTATTTCTCCATTGGCGGCGGTTTTGTCGTGACAGAGGAAGAATTGAGCCGTGTGCAACGCAGCGGCGGTAACAAACAGGACAAGGCCGATGTGCCTTATCCATTCAGCAATGCCGCCGAAATGCTGGCGATGGCGCAGGTGAGCGGCTTGTCAATTGCCGATATGAAGCGCGCCAATGAGGAAAAGCACCTGTCGCGAACCGAACTGGATGCGGGTCTTGATCGTGTCTGGGGGGCGATGCGCGGCTGTATTGAACGCGGCTTGAGCCGTGAAGGCATCATGCCGGGTGGGCTGAATGTACGCAGGCGCGCGCGGCAATTGCACGATAAGCTTCAGGACGACTGGCGCAACAATCGCAGCAATCCGCTGCTCGCCAATGACTGGCTGTCGGTCTATGCCATGGCGGTCAATGAGGAAAATGCGGCAGGCGGACGGGTCGTGACGGCTCCCACCAATGGCGCGGCGGGCGTGGTTCCGGCGGTGCTGCGCTATTATCTGCATTTCCATGACGATGCCGACGAGAAGGGCATTCGCGATTTTCTGCTGACCTCGGCAGCGATCGGCGGTGTGATCAAGCACAATGCCTCGATTTCCGGTGCCGAAGTGGGCTGTCAGGGTGAGGTCGGTTCGGCGTCGGCCATGGCGGCCGCTGGACTTGCCGCCGTGCTGGGTGGCTCGCCCGCGCAGATCGAAAATGCCGCCGAAATTGCGCTTGAGCATCATCTGGGCATGACCTGCGATCCGGTTGCGGGGCTGGTGCAGGTGCCCTGTATCGAGCGCAATGCGCTGGGCGCGGTCAAGGCGGTGACGGCGGCGTCGCTTGCGGTGAAGGGCGACGGCAATCATTTCGTGCCGCTCGACGCCTGTATCGAAACCATGCGACAGACTGGCCATGACATGAGCGAGCGCTACAAGGAAACCAGTCAGGCGGGACTGGCGGTCAATGTGGTGGCTTGCTGATTGTTTTGGAAATCCCTGCTCTTCGCGCTTGAAGCGCGAGTGCTGCTTGGTTAAACCGCTTGCATGGCTCTCAATCTCGTCAAACTCTGTGTCGGCTGCGACAGTATCGAAGATCTCGCCGCCTGGATCGATTTCCGTCTTGCGGAACAGCGGGGCGCGGGGCTTGTGCCCGAACAGACGCATACTACGCGCATGGTGCCCAAGCGCATTTATGAATTGCTGGATGGTGGTTCGCTCTATTGGGTGATCAAGGGCAATGTGCAGTGCCGCCAGCGCTTGCTCGATATCCGCCCCTTTACCGATGCGGCGGGCATCAATCGTTGCCATTTCGTGCTGGAGCCGAAAATCATACCGACCCTATGGCAGCCAAGGCGGGCCTTTCAGGGCTGGCGCTATCTGGCGGATAATGAAGTGCCGCAGGATGAGGCTTCGGGCAAGTCGGGCAGGGCGGCTCTGCCCGCGGAACTGCGTCAGGAACTGGCCTCTCTCGGACTTCTTTAGGCTTCGATGATCTGAAACAAAAAACCCGCCATCCGGCGGGTTCTCTGTTAATTGGCAATCGTCAGGCGGACGCCGATCCTGTTGGACATTACAGGCAGTCGCATGCGCATGCAGGCTTGGGGTTGGGTCAGGCGCTTGTTACGGGCGGCATGGCTTAACAACATGCCCACGACGACCCGGGTTTGAAAGCCGTTGCCCCGACGCGCTTGCGCGATTTTCTGCGCGGCCTGTTTCAGTGTCTGGACTGAAAACAGGCTGCCCAGCGTGGATGGGAAATGCGTATCGTGCGACCATGTTTCGGCCCTGAAAGGGGACTGTACAAGGCTGTCTTTCATATTCGACATCGTAAAACCCTCTACGCTATACATTCAGGTTTGAAACGGGTGTGAGGACTAACCTCACGCTCATCAATTGGCGACGGCATAGCAGCCAAAACTTTTCTTTTTCAGCGATGCGCAGGCATCCCATGCGGCCTGTTTGGAGCTGAAGCCCACGAAACGCGCGCGGTGATAGGTGGCGTTACCCTTGCTGAAGGTTTCCGTATAGGGCGAGGCGCTTGCCAATGCGCTACCGGCGGAAGCGGAAGCTTTGGACAACATTTCCAGCGCCTGTCCCTTGCTCGGCAGTGAACCGATCTGGATGGCCCATCCGCCACCGGCCGGTGCGGAAGCGGTTGTCACCGGATCGATATTCTGGGCATCAGCGGACGGGACGACGGCTTTCGCTGTCGGACGGCTTGTCTGGGTTGCGAATGCGGCCGGACGCGGGGTAGGAGATGCTAGGGCCAGAACCTGCGGCTGATCGACATCCCCTTCGCCGGATTCGTTATTGATGGCTTCTTGGACCGGAACAACCTCACGCGGAACCGGGACGGGCGCATTTCTGGCTTGCGGCAGGTCGACGGAAGCAACCACACCCGGCGCATCGTTGACAGAAGCGATCAGCGCATCGCTGGAGCGGCCGCGTTTCGCTTGCGGCAGGTATTTTGCAATGAGCTGTGTCATATGCGCGTCACGGCTTGCGGCGGTATTGCCGCCCATGACGACGGCGACGAGGCGGCGGCCATTGGAATTGACCGAGGAGACGAGGTTGAAGCCGGAAGCGTTGGTGTAGCCGGTCTTGATGCCGTCCACACCTTCGACGCGACCGAGAAGACGGTTATGGCCGCGAATGGTCTGTCCGCGATAGACGAAGCTGCGCTGGGAGAAATAGGCGAATTCACGCGGAAAATGCTGGCGCAACGCCATGCCGAGGATTGCCATGTCGCGCGCTGTGGAGTGCTGTGAGGGGTTGGGAAGACCTGATGCATTGCGGAATGTGGTGGAGCGCATGCCCAGACGTCGCGCTTTCGCCGTCATCATCTGCGCAAAACGCTCTTCGGAGCCGCCGAGAAATTCGCCGGTGGCTGTCGCGACATCGTTTGCGGATTTGGTGACCATTGCCAATACCGCGTCTTCGGCGCGAATGCCCTGTCCGGGACGAAAACCGATCTTTGTCGGCGGACGCGAACGGGCATAGGCGGAGACGGGGATCTGCGTATCCTTGTTGACGCGGCCCGACTGCATGGCTTCAAACAGCATATAAAGCGTCATCATCTTGGTGAGAGACGCTGGGTAACGCTGCGCATCCGCGTTGGAAGCGAAAAGCGTCTTTCCGGTATTGGCGTCAATGACGATTGCCGCATATTTATCTGGACCCGCGATCGCCGGTATCGTTGTGGAAGCTGTCGAACAACCTGTCACAGTGGCGAGAAGCAATGCGGCCTGAGCCGCTTTTTTCAGGGCATATGCGATTTTACTGAATGCGCTACGCACGATGATAACCTACCTGTATTCCAGATTTTCTGACTGCGGCACAAAGGGCACACAGCTTCCTGATCCGTACAGATTATCGTCATCAGCGTTACCAATCCGTTTATGGACGGGGAATTGTTCATCAATTTCCAAAAAAAATTAAATGGCATCGGCGGTGATCACAGACTTATGAAGAGCAGGATGCTCTGTCCGATCACCAGTATCCCTATATAAAATCAAGTCATAAAGCGTTCTTGCAATAAGTCTCGGTTGCAAGTGGCGATGAAGGGCTTAAAATCAATTTATCAGGACCTACATATCAAGGCATGTAGGTGGGTATACGGGTTTTCGGATAAAGGTTTCAATGAGGCAATATCATACAATTATGCAAGGCAAGACCAATGGGGGAGGCGGACCCGACAACGGGACCGTGGTCGTGACACGCACGCAAACTAAGGTCAAAAAGCCCAGCCTCTACCGTGTCCTGCTTCTTAACGACGACTACACCCCCATGGAGTTCGTCATTCACGTCCTGCAACGCTTCTTTCAGAAGAACATCGATGATGCTACACGCATCATGTTACATGTTCACAATCACGGTGTCGGCGAATGTGGTATATTTACATATGAGGTCGCCGAGACCAAAGTGAGTCAGGTCATGGATTTCGCACGCCAGAACCAGCATCCGCTGCAATGCGTGATGGAGAAAAAGTGAGGTCATATGCCATCATTCTCTCCCAGCCTTGAAAGGGCACTGCATCAGGCCCTCACAATCGCTAACGAGCGGCATCACGAATATGCCACGCTCGAACATCTTCTGCTTGCCCTCATCGACGATATGGATGCAGGCGCCGTCATGCGCGCTTGCAATGTCGATGTGGAGCATCTCAAACGGATCGTGACCGATTATATCGACCGCGAGCTGGATAATCTCGTGACCGGCTATGATGAGGATTCAAAGCCGACCGCGGCCTTCCAGCGTGTGATCCAGCGCGCCGTCATCCACGTGCAATCCTCCAACCGCGAGGAAGTGACCGGGGCCAATGTGCTGGTCGCCATTTTCGCGGAGCGTGAAAGTCATGCTGCCTATTTCCTTCAGGAGCAGCAGATGACGCGCTATGATGCGGTCAATTATATCTCGCACGGCATTTCCAAACGCGCGCAGGGCAGCGAGCCGCAAACTCCGCGCGGTGTGGAAAACCCCGGCGAAGAACGCACCACAAACGAGCAGGATGATGGCCCTAAGAAAAAACAGGATGCGCTGACCGCTTATTGCGTCAATCTCAACGAGAAGGCCAAGGCCGGGCGTATCGATATTCTGATCGGCCGTGAAAGCGAGATCAACCGCACCATTCAGGTTCTGTGCCGCCGCTCCAAGAACAACCCGCTTTATGTCGGTGATCCCGGTGTCGGCAAGACGGCGATTGCCGAGGGTCTCGCCAAGCGCATCGTCGATGGCGAAGTGCCGGAAGCCTTGGCCGATGCCACGATCTTCTCGCTCGACATGGGCACGCTTTTAGCCGGAACGCGCTATCGCGGCGATTTCGAGGAACGGTTGAAGCAGGTCGTCAAGGAGCTGGAAGATTTTCCGGGCGCGGTGCTGTTCATCGATGAAATCCATACGGTGATCGGGGCGGGCGCGACTTCAGGTGGCGCGATGGATGCCTCGAACCTGCTCAAGCCTGCGCTTTCATCAGGGGCGATCCGTTGCATCGGTTCGACCACCTATAAGGAATATCGCCAGTTCTTTGAAAAAGACCGCGCGCTGGTGCGCCGTTTCCAGAAGATCGACGTCAACGAGCCGTCGATCCCCGATGCGATTGAAATCATGAAGGGGCTAAAGCCTTATTTCGAGGATTTCCACAAGGTCAAATACACGGTCGATGCGATCAAGTCGGCGGTGGAATTGTCCGCGCGCTATATTTCGGATCGCAAACTGCCCGACAAGGCCATCGATGTGATCGATGAGACTGGCGCGAGCCAGATGCTGTTGCCGCAAAACAAGCGCAAGAAGACGATTGGTGTAAAGGAAATCGAGGCGACGATTGCCACCATGGCGCGTATCCCGCCCAAATCCGTCTCCAAGGACGACGAACAGGTGCTCTCGCATCTCGATGCCGAGTTGAAGCGCGTCGTCTATGGTCAGGATCTGGCCATTGAAGCGCTGTCGGCGGCGATCAAGCTGGCGCGTGCGGGTCTGCGCGAGCCGGACAAACCGATCGGTTCCTACCTCTTCTCGGGTCCGACCGGCGTGGGCAAGACGGAAGTCGCCAAACAGCTTGCTTCATCGCTCGGGGTGGAACTGCTGCGTTTCGACATGTCGGAATATATGGAGCGCCATACCGTCTCGCGGCTCATCGGCGCGCCTCCCGGCTATGTCGGTTTCGATCAGGGCGGGCTTCTGACCGATGGTGTGGACCAGCATCCGCATTGTGTGCTGCTGCTCGACGAGATCGAAAAGGCGCATCCCGACCTCTACAATATCCTGTTGCAGGTCATGGATCACGGCTCGCTCACCGATCACAACGGCAAGAAGATTGATTTCCGCAATGTGATCCTGATCATGACCACCAATGCGGGCGCGTCCGACATGGCAAAGGCGGCTATCGGCTTCGGCTCGACGCGGCGCGAAGGCGACGACATGGAAGCGATCAACCGGCTGTTCACGCCGGAATTCCGCAACCGTCTCGATGCAATCATTCCGTTCGGTCCGCTGCCGGTTCCGGTCATTCACCAGGTCGTGCAGAAATTCGTGCTGCAACTGGAAGCTCAACTGGCCGAACGCGGTGTCACCTTCGAGTTGACCGATGCAGCCGTCGCATGGCTGGCCGACAAGGGCTATGATGAGCGTATGGGTGCGCGTCCATTGGGTCGCGTCATTCAGGAGCATATCAAGAAGCCGCTGGCTGAAGAGGTGCTGTTTGGCAAACTGAAGAATGGCGGCACGGTTCGTGTCGATGTGATCACCAAGCCGGACGGCAAGACCGATCTTTCGCTGGAAAGCGTGTCCGACAAGCCTGTCAAACCAAAGGCGGATATTCCGCCGGAAAAGAAGGCCGCGCCAAAGCGCAAGGCGCCGCCCAAAAAACGGGAAAAGGAAACGGTTCTGGCAACTGGCAAGGATGAAATAGCGCCGAAAGCGGCGACGAAAGCATCTCCTGCCAAGTCGTCAGTGGCAAAAGTCCCGCGCAAGTAATAAGGTGAAGATAGGCCCTTCTGTGCAGGGGCGGATTTTCTTCCTAGCCTATCAAAATAAAACGGCAGTCGGTAGCGAAACCGACTGCCGTTTTTCTGTCACATGAATTATCGTGACGCCATGTCTGCGAGTCTTCCCCCAATACCGGCCCCTATCCCGGCTCCCGCACCTGCTGGTCATTTGCGCTGGTTCCTGCGTGGTACGCGGCGGATTGTTAGCGTTCCGGCTGTCCTGTTGATGTTTTCTTTCATCGGCTTTGCGGGGCTTGCCATTGAAAGCGGTATTTCCATGGGCGAGAGCGTCTTCATGACGCTGACCATCTGGGCCTTGCCGGCAAAAGTCGTGCTGATCGGTGCGATCAGTGCGGGAGCGTCGATCCCCGCCGCCGCCCTTGCGGTCGGCTTGTCGTCGGTGCGCCTGATGCCAATGGTGGTGGCACTCTTGCCGGAATTGCGTGGGCCAAAGACCAGAACATTGACGCTTGCAGCCCTTTGCCATTTCGTAGCCGTCACAGCCTGGGTCATGGCGATGGAGGAATTGCGCCACATTCCGCGTGACATGCGTACCAGCTATTTTGCCGGTGTCGGCAGCGTACTGGTTCTAACCAATGCGCTGGTCGTGGTCATCGTCTATTCGCTCTCGGCTTCGTTTCCGCCGGTGGTTTTTGCAGCCCTTTTCATGCTGACACCGATGTATTTTTTGACCTCGCTGTGGCGTTCGGCGCGTGAGCGGGCAGGGCAAATCGCCATGGTGTCGGGCCTTCTGCTCTTCCCGTTGTTTCATGCGCTTGCACCCGGCTATGATCTTCTGATGACCGGGATTGTGGGCGGGCTTTTGGCCTTCGCCTATCACCGTATGAACAGGAAGGCCAAGGAGGACGCGCAATGAACTGGACCAGCTTCTCGGACTGGTGGTGGCCGTTCCTGTTCATCCTTCTGGCGGGTTCTTTGCCGACCTATATCTTCCGTCTCATGGGCGTGGTGGTCGGTGGACGGGTGCGCGAGGATTCGGAAGCGCTGGTGCTGGTGCGCGCCATTGCAACCGCACTTGTGGCCGGGGTCATCGCCCAGCTCATTCTTTACCCCAACGGGGCCTTGGCCGATTCACCGCTCTGGTTGCGGGTGGGGTCCGCCAGCGCAGGATTTGCCGCCTATCTCGCCGCTGGAAAACGGCTTCTGGTGGGCATTCTTGTCGCGGAAATCCTGCTGGTCAGTGGTCTTCTTTATCTTTGAATGATGATATCAATCAAAGGGCTGCACGGATTTTTTCAGCGTTTTGTGCAAGTATCAATGGGTCTTCCATATCGCCTGTATGTGCTTTGAGCGCAACACCCTCAAAACGCGGAATGACATGGAAATGCAGATGATAAACGGTCTGGCCCGCTGCCGGTTCGTTGAACTGCATGATCGTCACGCCATCGGCATCGAAAGCCTTTTTCACGGCTTGCGCGATTGTCTGAACGGCCTGAATGGTTGTGGCCAGAACGTCCGGTTTCGCATCAAGCAGGTTGCGCGATGGAGCCTTGGGGACGACAAGCGTGTGGCCCTTGCCCTGCGGCATCACATCCATGAAGGCAATAACATGCTCGTTTTCATAAATGCGGGTCGAGGGGATTTCTCCGCGTAAAATCCTGGCAAAAATATTGGTGTCGTCATAGGTGGCGGACATCTTATTCTCCATTGTTCTGGTGCCTGAAAGGCGTGTGTTCTTCCAGCGCGTCCTGTATCAGTTCGACCTCCTGACGCTCATGGTCAAGATAGTCGCGCACCGCATTGCGGAAACCTTCATGCGCGATGTAATGCGCGGAATGGGTGGTAACAGGCACATAGCCACGCGCCAGCTTGTGTTCGCCTTGCGCGCCAGCTTCGACAACCTGCAATTTTCGTTCAATCGCAAATTCGATGGCCTGATGATAGCAGACCTCAAAATGCAGGAACGGGTGGTCCTCGATACAGCCCCAATGGCGTCCGAATAGCCGGTCACCGCCGATGAAATTGATCGCGCCCGCAATATAGCGGCCCTCGCGACGCGCCATCACCAGCAGAATGTCGTCTGCCATGGTTTCACTGATCAGCGAATAAAAGCGGCGGTTGAGATATGGACGCCCCCATTTGCGATTGCCTGTTTCCATATAGAAGGTGAAAAAGTCATCCCATATGGTTTCGGTCAGATCCTTGCCGGTCAGCCAGTCGATTTCGATGCCTTCCGCGATGGCTTCTCGGCGTTCCTTGCGAATGGTTTTGCGCTTGCGCGATTGAAGTTCATTCAGAAAATCATCATAATTTGAAAAGCCATTGTTTATAAAATGAAATTGCTGATCAGTTCTGTGTAAAAATCCGGCCTTTTCAAGAGATGGAATTTCGTCAGGCAGAGCAAATGTCACATGGGCTGAAGAAATATCGCTTTGCTCCGTCAATTGGCGCAACCCGCTGGCCAGCGCCAAACGCACAGCTTGAGGATCGTAATCAATATGATGGAGAAGACGCGGGCCAGTGGCAGGCGTGAAGGGGATCGCCGCCTGAAATTTTGGATAATAGCGCCCACCCGCCCGCTCGAACGCATCGGCCCAGCCATGGTCGAAGACATATTCGCCCTGACTATGGCTTTTGAGATAATTGGGGACGGCACCGATCAGATTGCCGTTCTGATCTTCCAGACGCAGGTGACGCGGCAGCCAGCCCGCTTGCCGCGAGACGGAGCCGGATTCCTCAAGTGCGTATAAAAAGGCTCTGGAGACAAAGGGATTATAGGCAAAATCCTTGCGCGACGCGCCGGAGAGATTGCTCCATTCGTCATGCGCAAAATCGCTCATGGCGTCAACGACACGGAGAATGAAGCTCTGTTCCTTATCCTTGTCGCTCACTTTTATCCCCCTCGTCAGACCGTAAGACTACGCGGATCAAAGCCCTCGAAGGTGATCTGGTCCACGTTGAGATCGCTGTGCCTTTGCATGTCCTTATCGCGTACCGTCCAGCTTATCACGGGCATGGAGAGTTTTTGCTGCACGAAGCTTATGAAAGGGTTCGGCAGGTGGTGCACATTATAGGACACGAAAGAAAGACCATGAGCGAGCATGGAAAAATGCGCTTCAAGGTCTTTGACGCCGATGCCTTCCGCGGTCAAGCCGCCGGGAATGCCCGGCGCGTCGTTTGCAAAGCGGCGGATCAGGTGATGATCGAACGACATGATGGCCGCTTGCCCCTGATAATCGGCGAGTTCCTTCGCGACCGCCGCGACAAGCCCGTCATCGCGTCCCTCGACGCCTTTGAGTTCGATGATCAGCGGCACGCGCCCCTCGACCAGATCAAGCATTTGTCTGAGGGTGGGCACATGGTCATCCGTGCCGCCGATATGAAGCGCTGTTGCTTCCGGTGCCGTCAACTCGCTGATGCGGCCCTCGCGTCCCGTGAGACGCTTGAGTTCATCATCGTGAAAGACGACGACTTGGCCGTCTTTCGTCAGGTGTACGTCGCACTCGATGGCAAAATCAGCCACAATGGCTGCCTTGAACGCCGAAAACGTGTTTTCCCAGCGCGTTTTATTGAGGTCGTGCAGTCCACGATGGGCGATGGGACGTTTCTTGAGCCAGTCGATGGAAGACATATCAGGCAACCTCGATAATCGCTTCCACTTCGACGGGGGCGTTCAACGGCAGACTTGCGACACCCACGGCGGAACGCGCATGCTTGCCAGCATCTCCCAATACCGCCACGAGAAGGTCGGACGCGCCATTGGCCACCAGATGCTGCTCGACAAAGTCGGGGGTGGAGGCAACAAAAACGGTGATCTTGACGATGCGCTTAATACGGGTGAGATCGCCAAGTGCTGCCTTGGCCTGTGCCAGAACATTGATGGCGCAGGCGCGTGCCGCAGCCTGACCATGCGAGACTGTCAGTTCATCGCCGATCTGGCCGGTATGCAAAAGCTTGCCGTCCTGAAGCGGCAATTGGCCGGAGGTCAGCAAAAGCTTGTCCGATTGGGCAAAAGGCACATAATTGGCGGCAGGGGCTGCGGCTTGCGGCAGCGAAATGCCCAGATTCTTCAGGCGAACATCAATTGTCTCGGTCATCGCATTAATCCTTGCTTATGAAGGGCGTTTTATAAATGGCGCTTGTCGCGCCACGATTAAGCAGAATCGGTGGAGCTTTTAAGAAAGGTGCGATTTTTGCCTCGCTTCCGCCACGAGTTTTTTTATCATGTGTTTCAACTCATCGGGAGATTCATATATGCGTTTTTTCAGGCCAGCTTTCGCAATTGCAGTTGCAGCGGCATCTGTCGGGGCCGGATTTTCGGACGTGGCCCACGCCGCGTCAACCATATCGCTGGTGCCGCATCGCGCGGTTTATGATCTCACGCTTGATCGCGCCGATGAAAAATCCGGCATAACGGGGCTGACCGGACGCATGGTCTATGAGTTCAACGGCTCGGCCTGCGATGGCTATACGACCAATTTTCGCTTCGTGACGCGAATCGATATGGAAGAGCAGCCCCAGCGTGTCACCGACCAGCAGACCACGACCTTTGAAGGCGGTGACGGCAAGCTGTTTCGTTTTGCCAACAAGACATTCATCGACAAGGAACTGGTCAAGGAAGTGCGTGGCGATGCAAAGCTTGATCGTGGCAAGACCATTGTCGATATCACGAAGCCCAAGGACAACAAGCTTGATCTGAAGGCGACGCAATTTCCCACGCAGCATATGGAAGAGCTGATACACAAGGCGCAAGCCGGAGAGAAATTCTACCAGACCTCGCTTTATGATGCTTCCGAGGATGCTGACCGGGTGGTCGCGACGACTGTCGTGGTGGGAAAGGCGCAAAATGCGCCGGATGAAGAGGGGGGCGCGCTCGGCCAATTGTCAAAGGATCAGGTCTGGCCTGTCACGATCGCCTATTTCGACGACAAGGAGAAGCAGGACGGCATGCCGATCTATCGTATCAATTTCAAACTTCACCGTAATGGCATCACCCGCAACCTGACCATGGATTACGGGGATTTTGCCGTGCATGGCAAGCTGGTGAAGCTCGATGTGTTCGATAAGGACAAGGACAAGACCTCCTGCAAGTAAAGTTTCTTGCAGAGGATTGGCCTGTCATGTCGGCAGGCCTTGCAATTGATGGCGCGATGGGTTAACAGCGCGCCTATTCCACACACGGGATTGGGCTTTTGTCGGGAGAAATCCGGCAAGCGCCTCCGGTGGCGAGCAATCGCCTCAGCCCGTGGAGGTTAAACCGGAAAAGGAAAAT
>JAATGD010000152.1 GCA_015654965.1 Hyphomicrobiales bacterium | reverse complement strand
GGGCGAGTAGTGCGTGATTCGCCAGGCGCCAGCGAAAGGCAGTAGGAATAATTGCGCGATTGCGGCGAGGGTCAGGTTAGCATCAGATCGCCAAGCCTTGAAAGCCCCATGATGGTTTCTGGCCTTGAACCCATGGCCTGCGCCACGCGGCGCAATTCGGCAAAGCCGCGTGTGACAAGGGCCGCTTGTGCGCTGGCGCCATAGCCGCGTCCGATGGCAGCGCCAGCCGCCAGAGCAAGGACATTTTTCAACGCGCCACCGATTTCCACGCCCTTGAGATCGGTGGTCGAATAACAGCGGAAGGCGGGGCCTGAAAGGATTGCCGCCAGTTGATCGGCAATAGCCGCATCCTCGCAGGCAATGGTCACCGCCGTTGGCAGGCCACGCGCGACATCGGTCGCGAAACTCGGGCCGGAAAGGGCTGCGATGGTGTGGCCGGGCAGAATATCTGCCACCACTTCCGACATCAACCGTCCGGTTTCACGCTCAATGCCCTTGGCGCATAAAATAACGGGGGTGGATTTGGGGATGATGCTTGCCAGGCCCGAAAGTCCCTGACGCATGGCCTGTGCTGGAATGACGGCAAGCACGGCTTGCGCTTTTTCCAGAACCGCCTTGGTGTCCTGGCTTGCGCGAATATTTTTTGGCAGTTCGATGTCGCAGAGATAGGCCGGATTGCGGCGCTGGTCGTTAATGGCGCTTATGGTTTCGCTATCGCGCGCATAAAGCCATGTTTCATGGCCATTTGAAGCGGACATGGCAGCCAAGGCCGTTCCCCATGCGCCGCCACCCAGAATGGCAATTTTCGTGGGCGTGTTCATGCCTTGGCTCCGCGGCGGCCGGTGCCGAAGATGGGGGCGGATTTCTCATCGAGCGGCCAGCGCGAGCGCGGTGCGATATTGAGCGGATCGGGGCCTTTTTCGGCCGCACGTTCCGCACCCGCCCATGCGATCATCGCCGCATTGTCGGTGCATAGATTGAGTGGCGGCGCGATGAAGCTGAACCCATGCTTTTGGCAAAGGGTTTCAAGCGACGCACGCAATGTCTTGTTGGCGGCAACCCCGCCTGCAACGATCAGCGAAGGTGTCGCGCAATCGGGAAATTCGGCATTAAAGCGTTCAAGGGAACGCTTGACGCGATCGGTCAATGTGTCAGCCACCGCTGCCTGAAACGAGGCGCAGATATCGGCCACATCCTGCTCGGAGAGAGGTGCAAGCTCGGTTGCGGTCTGGCGCACGGCGGTCTTGAGGCCGGAGAAGGAAAAATCGAGCCGCGTTTCACCCTTGAGCGGTCGTGGCAGGGCAAAGCGTCCGGCGTCGCCTTGCAGCGCCATGCGTTCGACCGCAGGGCCGCCGGGATAGGGCAGGCCGAGGAGTTTTGCCGTCTTGTCGAAAGCTTCGCCCAAGGCGTCATCAATCGTCGTACCAAGGCGTTCATAGTTACCAAGACCGCGCACGAGAACCATTTGCGTATGCCCGCCGGAAACAAGCAACAACAGATAGGGATAAGCCAGATCGTCAGTGAGGCGTGCCGTCAGCGCATGGCCTTCGAGATGATTGACGGCATAAAACGGCTTGTTTGCGGAAAGTGCCAGCGCTTTTGCGGTCATCAGCCCGACGATCAGCCCGCCAATCAGACCCGGGCCTGCGGTTGCTGCAATGGCATCGACCGCATCGAGCTTCATGTCGGCATCGTGCAAAGCGCGCTCCACCAGCCTGTCGAGCGCCTCGACATGGGCGCGCGCGGCAATTTCCGGCACCACGCCGCCATAAGGCTCGTGTTCGGCGATCTGGCTGAGCACCACATTGGACAAAATACGGCCCTTGCCGTTATCGTCACGTTCGACGATGGCGGCGGCTGTTTCGTCGCAACTGGTTTCTATTCCAAGAATGCGCATTTGCGGTTAGACCCTGCCTGTCTCATATTTCATGCAACCCGGTATCATGGACGACGCGATATGCAAACAGCATCCTTGAAGATTGGCCCTTTGAAGATCGGGACACGCGGAAGCCAGCTTGCTCTTGCACAGGCCGAGGAAGCACGGCGACGTCTGGTCGAGGCACATGGACTGGATGCGCAGATGATCGAAATCGTGCCGATGTCCACCGCCGGTGATCGCATTCAGGACCGTTCTCTGTCGGAAGTCGGCGGCAAGGGCCTGTTTACCGAGGAAATCGAGGCCGCATTGAAAGATGGCCGCATTGATCTTGCCGTGCATTCCACCAAGGATATGCCGACGGTTCTTCCCGATGGTCTTCATCTTTCCACATTCCTTGAGCGCGAAGATCCTCGTGATGCTTTCATCGGACGGGCGGCAAAGCGCTTTCTTGATCTGCCGCAGGGTGCCATTGTCGGCTCGTCCTCATTGCGTCGTCAGGCGATGATCAAGCGTCTGCGCCCCGATCTTCAGGTGGTGATGTTTCGTGGCAATGTCCAGACACGTCTGCGCAAGCTGGTCGAAGGCGATGTGGATGGCACTTTTCTCGCCTGCGCCGGTTTGAATCGACAGGATTTGCAGCATGAGATTACAGAGCTGCTTGATCCGGCAGTTTTTCTCCCCGCGCCAGGACAGGGGGCTATCGGAATTGAAAGCCGCATTGGCGATGAAAAAATCGATGCATTGTTAAAACCGCTCAAGCATCGCGATACGCATGTGGCGCTGGCCTGCGAACGCGCATTCCTTGCGACTCTTGACGGTTCCTGCCGCACACCGATTGCCGGTCTTGCGCTGGTCAATAGTGACAAGGTTTCTTTCCGGGGCATGATCCTGACCCCGGACGGGCGCGAGGCGCATGAGGTGACAGCGGAAGGGGCGGCGGCTGATGCGGCTGAGCTTGGTGCGGATGCGGCAAATCGCGTGCGTGCACAAGCGGGTGCGCATTTCTTTGAAGGTTGGGCGTAACATTGGTGCAAAGAGCGGCAGCAATGGGGAAGCGCGTTCTGATTACACGACCGGAACCGTCAGCATCGCTTACGGCGGCAAAGCTTGCCGATCTTGGTTTTTCGCCCGTTCTGCTGCCTGTTTCCCGCACCGTTTCGCTGGATTTCTTCCTTCCCAATCATCGTTTCGATGCATTGGCGGTCACAAGCACCAATGCATTTCGGCATGTAGCCATCGAACGGCTTACGTTTTTGCAAACCTTGCCACTTTTTGTCGTGGGTGAGGGGACGGCGAAGGCCGCAAAAGAGATGGGCTTTCAAAATGTGATCGAGGGTGGCGGGGATGCGGTGCGCATGGCAGAAACCATGGCGGATCAACTGCCAGACGGTGCAAAAATTCTTTATCTGGCCGGGCGTGTGCGCCAGCCTATTTTTGAGGAGCGCATTGCAGAAACAGACTTTCTCATGGAAGCCTGCGATATATATGACATTGCAATGATCGACCATGGGAGGGATGCCGTCAAAACGGTCTTCGATCAAGGGCCATTTGTCGCGGTTCTGCTTTATTCCGGCGTGGCCGCACAGGGTTTTGTGGATTTGATTGCGAAAAACCATGTGGAACTGGACGCGCAAACGCGCTTTTTGTGCATTTCCAGACGCGTTGCCGCGCAATTACCCCCTCCATGGCAAGCGCGGACGCTGATTGCCGAGCATCCAGACGAAAATGGCATTTTGCGTTTGTTTTCCAAACTTTGACTTTTTTCGTCGCAACCTTTCTTCATATGATGGTTTTATCTGATAAGCTCTAAAACACGTGATTGTGTGAAGACGAGAGGACGCATGGCGAAACCTGGCACTCCGCGACATTCCAAACCGGCCCGCAAGCCCGTGACAATCAATCTTGACCCGTCCGATGTGAAGCGCGTTGATGAGTTCGCGACGAGACAGGCAACGCCGCCTGCTGAACCTGTCGGAGATTTTGCCACTCAAGCCGATCAGAAGCCTGAAGCCGCAAAACCGGCGTCAGAACCGAAGCCTGAAAAGCCGCCCTTTACGGCAGGCGTCAAACCGGAGGTTTCCAGCGATATGCCCAAAGCCACCGCAGCCGTTCCACCGCAAAAACAATCCGCGTTAAGGGCTGCCAATCTTTTGGCCGGTGTTGCGGGTGGTGTGATCGCACTTGGTGGACTTCTGGCGCTGCAATGGGGCAATGTTGTTCCTTCGCCCGGATTAGGCGTGACGAGCGATGAGCTTGCGCGTATCGAACAGCAACTGGCGGAACTGCGTAGCAATCCCGCACCGGCCCCGCTCGATGATGCCAGCCGGACGCAATTCGCCACTTTGCAAAAGAATGTAGAAGCGGCTGAAATCAAGGCGGAAGCCGTTGCCGGAAGTCTGACTGAGATACAGCAGCAGTTTGCGGCACTGCCAAAGGTGGAAGAAAGCACGGCTCCCATCGATCTGACACCAATCAATGAGCGCCTTGCGTCGCTTGAGGCGCAACTCAACGAGGCAAAGGCGCAGGCGGATCAGACGGCTACATCGGTTTCCGGCAATAGCGGCACACTGTCTTCGCTTGAGCAGAAACTGGCCGCCCTTGAAGGTAGGGTCAGCGAAGCCGCGCGTCAGCCGGATGCCTCGGCACTGATTGCCGCCAATGCCTTGAAGACGGCGATCGATCGCGGCGGGTCGTTCAAGGCAGAGCTTGAGACTTATGCGTCTGTGGCGTCAACCGACGCGTCGGTTGAGGCATTGAAGGCTTTTGCCGACAAGGGTGTGCCGACGCTGACTGAGCTCAATTCAAATTTTGATGCGGTCGCACAGCGCATGATCGCAACGCAAAACAAACTGCCGGAGGATGCCGGAGTCTGGGACCAGCTTATTGCCAGCGCCAAGGGACTTGTCAGCGTGCGCCCGGTGGCGGGTAATGTCGAGGGTGACGGCGTGGGGCCGCGTACCGCGCGCATGGAAGCGGCCCTTCAGGTGGGCGATCTGCAACGCGCTTTTGCCGAATGGGAGCAATTGCCTGCAGATGCCAAGGCCGTGTCTGAAGAATTTGGCCGGGACATGAAGGCGCGCCTTGATACCGATGTGCTGATCCAGCGCGTTCTGGCCGACAGTTTTGGGCAAAAAACACCGGCGAATGCCGTCGAGGGTGCTGCGGCACCTGCGGCCAATTAGGGGGTAGCCGATGCTGCGCGCTTTATTCTACCTGCTGATTGTTGCCGCTCTGGGCTTCGGTTTTGCCTGGCTTGCAGACCGCCCCGGTGAAATCGACATCGTTTTTGCCGACAATCATTATCATCTGCCGCTGATTACCGCCGCCTCCGGTCTTGTCGCGATCGTGGCAGCGATCCTTCTTCTGTGGTGGTTGATCAAGAGTATCATCCAGTCGCCTTATATCCTGCGTCGCCATTTTCGCGCTCGCAAACGCGACCGGGGTTACCAGTCGCTTTCGACCGGATTGATCGCAGCCGGTGCAGGAGATGCCGATGCTGCGCGCCGCATGAGCACACAGGCCGGAAAACTGCTCAATTCCGATCAGGAACCGCTTATCAAGCTGCTCGATGTGCAGACAGCCATGCTGGAAGGGCGCACGGAGGATGCGCGCAAAGGCTTTGAGGCCATGGTCGCAGACCCGGAAACCCGGCTTCTCGGATTGCGTGGTCTCTATATCGAGGCGCAGCGTGTCGGCGCGCTCGAAGCCGCCCGCCATTATGCGGCGCAGGCGGCAAAAGATGCGCCGCAGCTTGAATGGGCCTCGTCCGCTGTCATGGGTCAGCTCTGTCTCGATGGTGACTGGGATGGCGCTTTAAAACTGGTGGATGCACGCAAGCAGGCACTTGGTCACAGCAAGGACAAGGTGAAAAAGGAACGTGCAGCCCTTCTGACCGCCAAGGCCATGGCGACGATGAATGTCGATCACGCCCATGCCAAGGCGGTGGCGCTGGAAGCGAACAAGCTGGCACCGGAACTGACGCCTGCAGCGGTGATTGCAGCACAGGCCTTGTTTGCCGATGGCGATGTGCGCAAGGGCTCAAAGATTCTCGAAGCCGCGTGGAAGCGTTTTCCTCATCCCGATATTGCGTCAGCCTATATTCATGCACGTGCTGGCGATACCGCACATGATCGTTTGAAGCGCGCCCGTCATCTGGTGTCGTTGCGTTCCAATACGGCGGAAGGCAATCTCGTTCTGGCGCGCGCCACTTACGAGGCAGGTGATTTTACGCAGGCGCGTGATTATGCGCAGCAGGTTTTGCGCAGCCGGGCTACTGAAGGCGTCTATCTGCTGCTTGCGGATATTGAGGAAGCGGAGACGGGCGATCAGGGCAAGGTCAGGCAATGGCTTGCGCAGGCGCTCAAGGCGCAGGGCGATCCGGCATGGACCGCGGATGGCTATGTTTCCGAAAAATGGTCGCCGGTTTCGCCGGTAACGGGAAGGCTCAACAGTTTTGAGTGGAAACTTCCGGTCGTGGAACTGGCCCCCGTAATCGAGGCGGAAGAACCGGAAATCAAGGGGCCTGAAATTGCAGTGCCGGTGGAAAAGAGCCATACGGCTCTGAGCATTGTTCCTGCTGGAATAAAGCAGGAAACGGTTGTCGCGGATAGATCAAACGAGCCATCGCATGATGTCGTGGAAGCGGAAGTGGTGGTGCCGGAGGCTAAGCCGGTAAAATCCGTAAAGCCTGGTCTTGTTGCAAAGCAGACTGATATTGTCCCGCATTTGCCGGATGCCGATTTTCTCGATGAGCCTGAAAAGCAGGAAGCCAAACACGGGCATTTTGTGGTGGATGATCCCGGTGTCGATGAGGCCGGTGCCAATCAGGGTGGCGAAAGTCGCAAGGCGCAGAATGGCTTGCGACTGTTCTGATGCCGTTATGGGTATAAAAAGCGTTGCTTAAAAACAACGCTTTCCGCCTCTTTTGACGCAAAAGCGCCATCGCGACCAAGAGAAACATTGTCAAATATGAGTACCCCGGTACCTTGTAAGGATTGATACGGTTTGCGTATCGCGTTCCAAGTCTGTTGCGTATCTGGTGAGGGGAAATGTTTGATCGGCTTATGGAGATTTTTCGGGAATTGCCCGGCAGCGGTTTTCGTGATCGCGGTGAGAAATTTTCCGATGATGATCCAAGGCTTGCAGCCGCAGCCTTGCTCTTTCACCTCATGGATGTCGATGGCGAGGCGCATGAAAGCGAACGCGCAAAACTATCGTCGCTCCTCTCAGTCAAATACGGCTTGAAAGGCGACGCACTCAAGCAGCTCCTGAAAGCCGCCGCGGCTGCGGATCAGGAAACCACCGACCTTTCCACTTTCACCGCGATCCTCAAGCGGCAACTCGATTATAGCGCGCAAATCGACTTCGTGACCTTGATGTGGGAAATGGTCTGCGCGGACGGTCATGCAAGCGAGATGGAAACAATCGTTGTCTGGCGGGTTGCCGAGTTGCTGGGTATTCGTGATGATGAGCGGAACGCGATTCAGGAGCATGTCGAACGGGCGCGTTTCAGCACACCGCTTGCGTAAATTGATCAGGTTCTTCCCTGCAAATGCCGGGCTTTTCTCAATTGCGGGAAGATACTTGCCCAGATAATGGCAACCGCAATGGAGCCAGCGCCCCCGATGACGACCGCAGGCAGGGCACCGAGGGCTGCGGCCATCAAACCGGCGCGGAACTCGCCCAGCTCATTGGATGCGCCGACAAAAACCATATTCACGGCATTGACGCGCCCGCGTACACGGTCGGGTGTCCAGAGCTGCATGAGCGTTTCGCGGATATAGACGCTGATCATGTCGGCGGCTCCGGCAAAGGCTAGTGCTGCGACCGAGAGCCAGGTCAGGGTTGAAACGCCGAAAATGATGTTGAAGAAGCCGAACAGTCCCACGAAAACGAACATCACAAGTCCGGCGTGATCACGGATCGGATGACCCGCCAGCCATATGGCGGTGAGGACCGCACCGATGCCGGGTGCTGCGCGCAAGAGGCCAAGTCCCCATGGGCCCAGATCGAGAATATCGCGGGCATAGATCGGCAGCAGCGCGACCGTGCCGCCCAAAAGCACGGCGAAGAGATCAAGCGATATCGCGCCCAGTACGATCTTTTCCTTCCAGATATAACGAAAGCCCGCCAGCATGCTGGAAAGAGAGCGTTCTTCCGCCACTGTATGCTGGGCCGGTTTGGGAATGGAGAAAATAAGAGCGGAGCCGGTCGCAAGAAAAAGGCTGGCAATGCTATAGGCGGCGACCGGTGAAATTCCATAGAGCAGTCCTCCGGCCACTGGACCGACGATGGTTGCAACCTGCCATGCCGATGAGTTCCACGATACGGCGTTGGCGAAATCTTCTGCCGGAACAAGATTGACCACGAGCGCCGCCGATGCCGGTCCCAAAAAGGCGCGTGCAATTCCGAACAGGAGAAGTGTTGCAAAAACCGTTAGCGGCTCGAACAGGCCAGCTATTGTCAATCCGAGCAGCAAGCCGGTGACGGCAGCCTCAAGGATAAGCGAAAGCCCCATGATGAGGCGTCTGCCAAAACGGTCTGCCGCAGCCCCTGTCACGAGCACTAGCAAGAGAGCGGGCAGGAATTGCACCAGTCCGACCATGCCCAGATTGAAGGCGTCACGGGTCTGATCGTAAATCTGCCAGCCGACCGCAACGCTGACGATCTGCACGGCGAAAGCGCTCAGAAAGCGGGCACCCCAGTATTTCTGGAAAGCCGCATGGCGAAAGGCTGCATAACGATCCGCAGGAGAAGCATCGCTGGAGAGGGACATGGCTCGGAACATCAAGGAAAAAGATGGAACCTACTTATAGGGAGTTTTCCATTATAGAAATCTTTTTCTTTTCAGTTCTTCGCGAAGTGTCGCGCAAAAAGAAAAAGGCCGGCGAAAAGCCGGCCTTTTCTTGAATGATAAAAAGATCAGTCTTTTCCGAGCAGGCCCTTCCAGATGATTGCGCCGATAGCGGCGCCAACCAGAGGCGCAACCCAGAACAGCCACAGCTGGCTGAGCGCTGCCGTTTCGGCAAACAGGGCCACAGCCGTTGAACGGGCCGGGTTGACCGAAGTATTCGTCACCGGAATGGAAATCAGGTGGATAAGGGTCAGGCCAAGACCGATGGCGATCGGAGCGAAGCCTGCAGGCGCCTTGGAAGAGGTCGAGCCGAGAATGATGATCAGGAAGAAGGCCGTCAGAACAACTTCGATCAGCAGGGCTGCCGTCACATTATAGCCGCCGGGCGACAGTTCGCCATAGCCGTTGGAAGCAAAGCCGCCAGCCGTAAAGCCGCCCTTGCCCGAAGCGATCAGGTAAAGGACTGCTGCCGCAGCGATACCGCCGAGAACCTGTGCGATCCAGTAAGGGATGAGATCTTTTGCAGGAAAGCGTCCGCCGATGAGCAGACCCAGCGAGACGGCAGGGTTGAAGTGACCGCCGGAAATACCGCCGACAGCATAGGCCATCGTCAGAACGGTCAGGCCGAAAGCAAACGAGACGCCTACGAAACCAATGCCAAGCTCAGGAAATGCCGCAGCGAGAACCGCGCTGCCACATCCGCCAAAAACCAGCCAGAAAGTGCCGAAAAATTCAGCCGATAGTTTGTTTAACATGGAAATCCCCAAGTTCGGTGCAGTGATAATATTGGTATGCGAATCAGATAAAAAACTATATCGCCACCTATTCATGACATCAATCGCGTTTTAACACTATAGACAAGAGATGTGTTTGCTCATGGAACTCTTCTAAAGAGAAGCGAGTGCTGTAATTTGCTTTATATTAGAAATATTGCTTGAAACTTTTAAGTGTGGCTGAAAAAATGAAAAGAATAATGCTTTTTCAGCCTGGTTTCAGGGAATGATATCAAGCGGGCAACTCTCTGTTCCGACGATGCCCTACTTGCTGTTGCCGTGGTCATGGTCGTTGCGCTATAAGCATTTATGGCCAAAAAGTCTCTATGAAACAAAGGCCTCTTTGCAGTACTATTCGCAAAGCATGACAGGGAGTTTGCGATTTGACCATGCGTTCTCACTTCAGGCTCTTCAAGCCCCTGTCGGGTGTTGCCGTAACCGTTTCCCTGATGGCTACTCTTGCCGGTTGTACGGCGACCGCATGGACGGAAAAGGTCAAGATCGACACCACGCCGATGCCGACCGAATGCAGTGGATGGCAGAAGATCGATCTCAAGTCGCGTACGATGCTGACGCTTTTGCGCTCCGATCCACGTCTTGTCACGGATATTGATGCCCATAATCTGAAAGGACGCGATCTCGGCTGCTGGCAGTGATCCGTATCGTTTTTTGCCATTTTTATTCTATTTTTGAAGGTGCGGAGATTTAAGAACTCTTGCGCATCTGAAATCGACTTTCCGATGAGCTGGCATATTCATGCTGCGTTTGCATAAATTTCAGGGCAAACCGGGCCCGGTTTAACGGAACGTTAACCATAGAGGGTAAAGGTCGGTTTCAATATCGATATGACCCGCAGACGCGCCTTGCGTGGATGCAGCTTGAAGAGAAACACAGCCTTGATACGTTTTGAGAATGTCGGCCTGAGATATGGAATGGGGCCTGAAATCCTACGGGATGTCAGCTTTCATATACCGCCGCGTTCCTTTCAGTTCCTGACCGGTCCATCGGGTGCGGGCAAGACCTCGCTTCTGCGCCTGCTTTTCATGGCGTTGAAACCCACCCGCGGCCTGATCAATGTGTTCGGGCGTGATGTCGCAAGCCTCAGCCACAAGGAAATTCCCCTGCTGCGCCGCCGGATTGGCATCGTGTTTCAGGATTTTCGCCTGCTCGATCATATGACGACCTATGAAAATGTCGCTCTGCCCCTGCGCGTGCGGGGCAAGGAAGAGGCGACCTATCGTCATGAAGTGGAAGAATTGCTGCATTGGGTGGGGCTGGGCGATCGCATGCGCGTCCTGCCGCCCGTTCTTTCCGGCGGTGAAAAGCAGCGCGCGGCCATTGCGCGTGCCCTGATCGACCAGCCGGAACTTCTGCTGGCCGATGAGCCGACCGGTAATGTCGATCCACCGCTGGCCAAGCGTCTTTTGCGCCTTTTCACCGAACTTAATCGTTCGGGGACGGCTGTCGTGATTGCCACGCATGATCTTTCCCTTATGGATCAGGTCAATGCGCGGCGTATGATCCTCGATCATGGGCGGCTCGATATCTATGATTGAGATCAGGCGCATAAGGCAAAAAATCGCATATCATCTTGCGCCCTATCTTGAGGATTTTCAGGATATGGTCCTTGTGCGCATGGGCAAGCGCAGGCAGCGCAAGGGTCCGACCTCCATCGTGCCGGATGGTAATGTGGCGGGAAGTGCACTGGTCATCGTGATTGCGATCATGACCTTTCTTGCCTGCCTGACCATGGGCGGGGTAACGCTGGTGCGCGCTTCGGCTGCTGCATGGCAGAGCCAGATCGCGCGCGAGGCGACCATCCAGATCCGCCCCGCTGAAGGACAGGATATCGAGAAAACGCTGCAACAGGCCAGCGAGATCGCGCGCGGCTTTGCGGGCGTTACCAACACCACGATTGTCGACAAGGATGCGACGGCCCGTCTTCTGGAGCCATGGCTCGGGACGGGGCTGAATATTGATGAACTGCCGGTTCCGCGTCTGGTGGTGGTGACAATCGACGAGAATGCGCCGCCTGATTTCGAGACAATGCGGGCGGAGCTGGTACGGGCCATTCCGACAGCGAGTTTCGACGATCATCGCACATGGGTGGACCGCCTTGTGTCGATGGCGCATACCACGGTTCTGGTTGGCACAAGCGTGCTTGCCCTTGTGGTTGCGGCGACGGTGCTGACCGTCATCTTTGCCACACGTGGCGCCATGGCCGGAAACAGTCATATCATCGAAGTGCTGCATTTCATCGGCGCCGAGCCGAAATTCGTGGCGCGTGAGTTTGAATGGCATTTTTTCCGTACAGCCCTCAAAGGGGCGCTGTTTGGCGGAGCTGCCGCGATGCTGGTGTTTCTGGTGTTTTCCTGGTGGGCATCGCGCCATATGGCGACGCCGGAAGGCGATCAGGCGGCCGCCATGTTCGGCAGTTTTGCAATCGGCAGCGATGGTTATTTCGGGGCCGCCATCATTATCCTTCTGGTCAGTGTGCTCACCATGCTGACCAGCCGCTTGACGGTCGTGCGTCAGCTTTCGATGATGGATGGACCGGGATTGGGGGCTGAATGACGATATTTTTATCAAATATGTCCCGTATTACCAGAAACACTGGCAACCTTCCGGCTTCTCGCCGCAATGC
>JAATGD010000354.1 GCA_015654965.1 Hyphomicrobiales bacterium | reverse complement strand
GGCACGCCATGAGGAAACCATCCTCACAACCGCGATTTACAAGTTCCACCCCGATTTCGCCGGCAAGGTGAATGTCTGGTGGGGCGATCCGACCCAGGACTGGGGTCTCGCAACGCTTGAAGGCGGCGATGTCATGCCCATCGGCAATGGCAATGTCCTGATCGGTATGAGCGAGCGCACCTCGCGTCAGGCGATCAGCCAGCTTGCGCAATCGCTATTCGACAAAGGGGCCGCGGAACGCGTGATCGTTGCGGCCATGCCAAAGCTGCGTGCGGCGATGCATCTCGATACGGTCTTCACCTTCGCCGACCGCGATTGCGTGCTGATCTATCCCGATATCGTCAACAATATCGAATGCTTCTCCTATCGCCCGGATGGCAATGGCGGCATCGAACTGCACAAGGATAAAGGGGGCCTGATCGAAACCGTTCGTCAGGCGCTGAACCTCAAGCAAATCCGCGTGGTCGAAACCGGGGGCAACGATTACATGCGCGAAAGAACCCAATGGGACAGCGGTGCCAATCTCGTCTGCGCGTCTCCCGGCGTCGTTTTTGCCTATGATCGCAACACCTATGCCAATACGCTTCTGCGCAAGGCAGGCATCGAGGTCATCACCATCGACGGTTCCGAGCTTGGGCGCGGTCGCGGCGGCGGTCATTGCATGACCTGCCCGATCATTCGGGATGCGGTCGAGTTTTAAGAGCGCAAAATGGCAAGCAAAGCGTCCGCCCTGCTTTCCCCGTCGGAGGAGATCGCCAGCGAGCAGAAAAAATGGAAAGGATTTCTTCTGCTCGGCCTTGTCCTGATGGCGGGCGGGCTTGCCTCCATTATCCTGCCCGATGCCTCCATCTATGCGACCAGCACCGTTCTGGGCATCGCCCTGATGATCATCGGAGTGGTCAAGATCATACAGTCGCTGTGGGTGACGAACTGGCGCGGTTTCGTCATGCAGGAAGCCATGGGTGCCGTCGAGTTGATTGGCGGCATCATGGTCTATCTCAACCCGCTTAAAGGGGCCATAGCTCTCTCAATTTTCATCGCGGTGATGATCGCCATTCATGGCATGATGCAGATTGCCCTATCGCTTCAACTGAGGAAAAACAGGGGTGCAGGCTGGTTTGCCATTTCAGGTATCGTGGCCTTTTTTAGCGGGCTGGCAATCCTGTTCAAGCTGCCTTTCGTCAAGGACATTTCCCCTTCGGCAATTGCCGGTCTGGCGCTGCTGATCGCGGGACTGGCTTATGTATTGATGGCCATGAGCAGGAGACGGGCTGTGAACTGACCCGCTACGCATCGACCCAAAACCCGGAGCAAAACGCTTCGGATAAAACAAAGAGAGCAAGACGTGTTCAGGATTTCAAGGCATTATCATCACCCTCTATTGCTTGCCCTTCTGGCGGTGATTGTTGCGGGTTGCAGCGAGAGTGAAGAAAAAAATGCCGCTATCCCCCGCCCCGTGCGCACCATTGTTGCCGAAGTCAGCGTATCAGGTAATGAAATATCGTTTCCCGGCACCATAGAGGCGGTCACCGAGGTTTCATCCGCTTTTCGCATCGGCGGGAGGATGATTGAGAGAAAGGTCAATGTCGGCGAGAGGGTCGAGCCGGGACAGGTGATTGCCATTCTCGATTCGCAAAACGAGCGCAACACGCTGCGCTCCGCGCAGGCCGGTGTCCGCGCCGCCGAAGGGCAATTGGTGCAGGCGCGCAATGCCTTTGGCCGCCAGCAAAGCCTGCTCAACAGCGGCTTTACCACGAGGGCGAATTTCGACCAGGCGCAGCAGGTGCTCCAGAGCGCGCAGGCCCAGCTTGACGACGCGCGCGCGCAACTCAAAATCGCCGAAGACCGTGTGGGCTTTACGCAATTGCATGCCGATGCAGGCGGGATCGTGACCGCCACGGCGGCAGAACCGGGGGAAGTGGTGCAGGCCGGACAAACGATCATCCGCCTCGCCCGGGAAAATGGCCGTGACGCCGTCTTCGACGTTCCCGCCGATCTCATTCATTCGCTGCCACCCGACCCCCACGTCGAGGTCAGACCGCTCAATTCCACCGACAACCCAACCGAAGGCCGTGTGCGCGAAGTCTCGCCACAGGCTGATCCGGTCACACGCACTTTTCAGATCAAGGTCGGCCTGATCAATCCGCCGCCAACCATGCTTCTCGGCATGACGGTGCGCGGCACGGTTACGGGCGAAACCCTGCCTCATATCGTGGTTCCGTCTTCCGCCCTTACTTCCTCGGATGGCAAGACGGCCGTCTGGGTCGTCGATCCCCAGTCCTTGCGCGTGGCCCTGCGCCCCCTCACTGTCGAAAATTTCAATGCCGCGACGGCAAGCATTTCCGAAGGCCTTGCCCCCGGCGATATTGTCGTGACCGCAGGCGTTCAGGCGCTCTATCCCGACCAACAGGTCCGTCTGCTTGAGGCTGCGCCATGAAAGGCGTCAACCTCTCGGAATGGGCGCTGAAGGAACGCTCGATCGCGCTTTTCCTGATCATAATAACGATTGTTGCCGGTGTTTTCGCCTTCAACCGGCTGGGACGCAACGAGGATCCAGGCTTCACCATCAAGACCATGGTGGTGCAGGCCGCATGGCCCGGCGCGACGGTCGATGAAACGCTCAATCAGGTAACCGAACGCCTTGAGCGCGCCTTGCAGGAAGTGCCTAATATCGACAATGTGCGCAGTTTTACACGCGCAGGCGTGACCACCATCTTCGTGAGCCTGCTGGAAAGCACACCGCCTGATGCCATCGCCGATACATGGTATCAGGTGCGCAAGACGATCGGCGACATGCGCCTGTCGCTTCCCGCAGGCATTGTCGGCCCCGGCTTCAACGATGAATTCGGCGACACCTTCGGCATCATTTACGGCTTCACCTCCGACGGGTTTACCCAGCGCGAACTGCGCGATCAGGTCGACACCATCCGCTCGCACCTTCTTCATGTGCGCGATGTGGCCAAGATCGAGTTGCTCGGCGCACAGGACGAACGCATTTTCATCGAATTCTCGATGAAGCAGCTGGCAACGCTCGGCATCGACCGCATGGCCCTGATCGCAGCGCTTCAGGCACAAAATGCAGTGCGCCCCGCCGGAACCATCGTGACCGGCAAAGACAAGGTCGCCTTGCGCGTCACCGGCGCTTTCGACGATGAACAGGATATTGCCGATATCAATTTCTCGGTTGGCGGTCGTACCTTGCGCATTGGTGATGTTGCACAGATCACCCGCGGCTATGCCGACCCGCCACAGCCGATGTTCCGTGTCAACGGAAAACCGGCGCTCGGCCTTGCCATTTCCATGCAGGATGGCGGGGACATACTGGCGCTCGGCAAGAATATCCGTTCCGCCATGACCACAATCATGGCCGATGTGCCCGTCGGCATCGATGCCGCCCTCGTCGCCGATCAACCGGCCACGGTTGACGCGGCCATTTCCGATTTTCTGGCCTCGCTCTGGCAGGCGGTCGCCATCATCCTTGTGGTGAGTTTCGTAAGCCTCGGCATCCGTCCGGGCATCGTGGTGGCAATCGCCATTCCTGTCACGCTCGCAGCTGTTTTCGCGGTTATGAGCCTGCTCGGCATCGACATGCAGCGCGTATCGCTTGGCGCGCTGATCATTGCGCTGGCGCTGCTGGTCGATGACGCAATGACCACGACCGACGCCATGCTCAATCGGCTCGCCGCGGGCGACGACAAGGAAATTGCCGCCGCCTTCGCGTTCCGCCACTATGCTTTTGCCATGTTATCGGGAACGCTCATCACCATTGCCGGGTTCATCCCGGTCGGTTTTGCCGCAAGTGCTGCGGGCGAATATACCTATTCGCTCTTTGCCGTGGTTGCCATCGCGCTGATCGCCTCATGGTTCGTGGCCGTGCTTTTCGCGCCGCTTTTCGGCATTTTCATCCTGAAAAAACCGGCCACTGCCGCCAAAAAAGAACCCGGCGCGCTTCTTTCCGCCTATCGACGTCTGCTTGAAGGGGCCATAGCCATGCGCTGGCTGACCATCGGCCTGACGCTAGCGCTCTTTGTACTGTCGCTTGTGGCGCTGCCGCTAGTGTCGCGGCAGTTCTTCCCCCCCTCCGACCGGCCGGAACTGCTTGTCGACCTCGCCCTGCCGCAGAATGCATCGATCTATGCCAGCGAAGCCG
Source organism: Hyphomicrobiales bacterium (assembly GCA_015654965.1). Classification (GTDB taxonomy): domain Bacteria; phylum Pseudomonadota; class Alphaproteobacteria; order Rhizobiales; family Rhizobiaceae; genus Brucella. The sequence continues at coordinate 11,771 of JAATGD010000354.1, read as the reverse complement.
TGGTCCAGAAATTTGAGGAAAAACTCAAAGCCGATCCCGATATCGCGCCCGATATCGCGCATTGGAGCAGCTATGTCGGACGTGGAGCCGTCCGTTTCTATCTGCCGCTCAATGCGCAACTGCCCAATGATTTCTTCTCGCAATTCGTGATCGTCACCAAGGGTGTCGAAGAGCGCGAGCGGCTGCGCAAGAAATTGCAGGCCCTGCTGGCGGAAGAGTTTCCGCAAGCCGTCTCGCGCGTCTACCCGCTTGAACTGGGGCCACCCATCGGCTGGCCGGTGCAATATCGGGTGAGCGGGGCCGATCCCGAGCGGGTGCGTGATATCGCGCGCAACCTTGCCCGCACGATCGGTGAAAATTCGGACGTCAGGCTCGTCAATTTCGACTGGAACGAACCGGCGCGCGAAGTCCGTATCCACATCAATCAGGATCAGGCGCGCATTCTGGGCCTGAGTTCCGCAACCATTGCTTCCGTCCTCAACAGCGCCATCACCGGCAGCACCGTCACGCAGATGCGTGACGATATCTACCTGCTCGACATCGCGGCCCGCGCCACCGAGGACGAACGGGTTTCCCTCTCGGGTCTGCATCTCATACAGGTGCCGCTGCCTTCAGGACGCACGGTGCCGCTCAGCCAGTTCGCCACGCTCGAATATACGCAAGCCTATCCGCTGATATGGCGGCGCGACCGCGTGCCGACCTTGACCGTGCAGGCGGATGTGCCGGACGATGTCCTGCCTGAAACGGTCGTGGCTGGGCTTGAGCCTGCAATCGATACGCTACGCGGTACACTCGCTCCCGGCTACAGCATCGATGTCGGCGGAACCGTGGAGCAGAGCGAAAAGTCGCTTGCCTCGGTGATCGCCGTCGTTCCCGTGATGATCCTTGCCATGCTTGCCGTACTCATGTTCCAGCTCAAAAGCTTCGGCCGTCTTGGCCTTGCGCTCAGCGTCGCACCTCTGGGGCTGATTGGCGTGGTGGCCGCATTGCTGCTCTCCAACATGCCGCTTGGTTTCGTGACCATTCTCGGCATTGTCGCGCTGCTTGGCATCATCATGAAAAACGCCGTCATTCTGATCGGACAGATCGATGCCGAATATGCCAGCGGCAAGGATATCCGCCTTGCGGTCGTCGATGCCTGCACGATGCGTTTCCGCCCGATCATGCTGACCGCGATCTCGACCATTTTAGGCATGATCCCGATCGTGACCACCATCTTCTGGGGACCGATGGCCGCCGCCATCGTGGGCGGACTGCTTGCGGCAACGCTCTTGACGCTCATCTTCCTGCCGACGGCTTATGTAACGGGCTATGAACTGTTTTCCTCTTTTGCAACGAAAGAAAAAAACAGCCCGGAAAAGACGACGGCATGAGGATGCAAGGGGGCTGGATGGAGCCGGAACTCGGGTTTTATGCGACGCAATCCATTGCCTTAAAGCTGCTTCTGGCGCTGGCGCTTGGCGGAGCGATCGGGCTGGAGCGGCAGTTCAGGCAGCACGGTTCCAATCTTGTCACCCATGCGCTCGTCGCTCTGGGCGCTGCGGCCTATTCGGCATTGCCCGGCGCTCTGGGACTGGATGCCGAGTTGCGCATGGGCTCGCAGGTCATCACCGGCATAGGCTTTCTAGGCGCTGGCCTCATCATCAAGGATGGCGCCAGCATTCGCGGCATGAGCACTGCGGCAACACTGTGGAGCACGGGCGCGGTTGGCGTTTTCACCGGCTATGGTTTTCTGCTGCTGGCGACTGAGACAACCCTCTTCATCGTCATTCTCAATATGGCGCTGACCCGCATCGTCCCGCTGATCGACGCGGGCAAACACAACAAACACGACAATGAGCGCTATTATATCGTCAAGCTGGAATGCGCATCGCAGGAAGAAGCCAATCTGCGCGCATCTCTGTTGCAATCCCTCAATACCCACAATGTGAGCTTTCGTTCCATCAGAAGCCAGCCTTTGGAAGGCCGAACCGGCATCCAGGTGGAGACGATACTGATCTGTAACGGCAACAAGGATCTGCTGGTTGAAGAACTGGTCGGACATCTGAGCCTGCGGCCCGAAGTCATTGCCTCAAGCTGGACAAGACTCGACGATGACGCGTGACATTGGCCCTGCTGCTTTCCCCGGATTGACGACATGAATGACGACACGCATCACAGATTAGGTCTCCTTCCGCTCACCGCCATGGTTGTCGGCTCGATGGTAGGCGCGGGAATTTTTTCGCTTCCACAGACTTTCGGACGCGTCAGCGGCGGGTTGGGCGCCATTATCGCATGGGCGATCACCGGAACCGGAATGCTGGCGCTGGCTTTCGTCTTCCAGATGCTCGCGCGCAAGAAACCGCATCTGGATGCCGGTATCTATGCCTATGCTAAGGATGGCTTTGGCGATTATCTGGGTTACACTTCGGCCTTCGGTTACTGGACAGTATGCTGTCTGGGCAATGTTTCTTACTGGGTGCTCATCAAATCGACCCTTGGCGGCATCATCCCGGCTTTCGGCGATGGCAATACACCTGTCGCGGTGGCCATTTCCTCCTGTGGCCTATGGGTCTTTCATGCCCTCATCCTGCGCGGCGTGAAACAGGCGGCAGCGCTCAATACACTCGTCACCATCGCCAAAATCATTCCGATTGCGATTTTCATCATCATCGTCTGCCTGTTTTTCGATCCGCATATTTTCGCGGCCAATTTCACGGGCGACAATCAGGAAACCGACAGTGTGCTGATACAGGCGCGCGATACCATGCTCGTCACGGTCTTCGTCTTTGTCGGCATCGAAGGCGCAAGTGTCTATTCGCGTTATTCCAAGCGTCGGGAGGATGTGGGGCGAGCAACGCTGTTGGGCTTCCTGCTGGTGTTGGGCCTGCTCGTCAGCGTGACGCTTCTGTCCTACGGCATTCTTCCGCAGAGTGAACTTGCCGGATTGCGCAACCCGTCCATGGCCGGTGTCCTGCAGGCGGCTATCGGCCCGTGGGGGGCGCTCTTTGTCAGTATCGGCCTCATCATTTCCGTGCTTGGTGCCTATCTTTCATGGTCGCTTCTGGCGGCCGAAATTCTTTATTCCGCCGCTCGCGCACAAACCATGCCATCCTTTCTGGCAAAACAGAACAAAAACGGGGTTCCTTCTTCTGCATTATGGATGAGCAGCCTTTTGATTCAGGCCTTTCTCGTCATTTCCATTTTCTCGCAGGAAGCATTTTTGCTCGCGCTCAAGCTCACCTCTTCCATGATATTGATCCCGTATTTTCTGGTTGCCGCCTACGCGCTTAAAACAACCTGGCTCGAAAGGAAGAGCGGCGAGGTTTTGTCTCAGCGTGCATCCCGCTTGTTTGTCCCCGTGCTGGCAACGATCTATACATCAGGGCTTATCTATGCGGGCGGGCTGAAATTCCTGTTTCTGTCACTTCTGGTTTATGTTCCCGGTACGATCCTGTTCGTTATCAGCCAGAAAGAACTCAACAAGCCGGTTTTCAAGCCAATGGAATGGCTTTTGTTTCTACTGTTCAGTCTGGGAGCCATCGCCGCAATCCAGGCCATGGCAACGGGAAATCTGGCCTTATGACAAGGATAGAAGGAAGATAGATCGGGCAGCATCAGCACGCTATATCTCTTCCATTAAGGGCAGCGATGGGCACCCGTGTATCAGTCGCACAATTTCTACCGTCCTGCTTGCATTCGTCCCTTTGTTCAGGAGACGGACAAGCCCAGATGATGGGCAAAGCTGTCGCCACTATAGTCCGAGCGTAAAAGTCCCGCTTCGCTCAATCGCGGCATCAGTTCATCGAGCGCCAGCCGCATGGATGCGGTTGAGCCGCCCGGCGCTGTGATAAAGCCATCGATGGCTCCAGCTTCAAACCATTTTCGTATTTCCGCAGTTGCATCATCGACCGTGCCGATGATCTGCCAATGCGCAGCACTGATAACCTCGGGACGCCGCAGAAGATCGTCGAGGCGCAGCTCTTCTTTTTGCAAAAGACGACGCAGAAGCCCGGCATGGGTTTTGCTGCGCACTTTTTCGGGCATCATTGGAAGATCGGATGGGCGGATCAACCGCTCTTCAGGCCAGTTGGTGAGATCAAGGCCTGTCATATCCCGGATATAGGCAATCTTTCGGCTGCGATCACCACGCGCATGCGTATAGGCGAAGAGTTCTTCGGCTTGCCTGCGCGTCGGGGCGAGATAGAGGCTCAAGCCCGGTAGCAAACGAACATCGTCTTCATTGCGACCATGGGATTGGGCCAGTCTACGCAGGTCCTTGCGCAGGTTGAGCGCGACATCGATATCAGGCGTCGCGGAAAAAATGGCATCGGCAATGGAGGCTGCGAAATTGCGTCCGGCAGGCGAAGCCCCCGCCTGAACGAGCGGAATCGGCACATTTTCAAGCGAAGGAATGTTGAGCGGTCCCTTGACCTTGAAAAATGCGCCTTCATGATCAATGGAGTGAATGCGGGATGTGTCGGCATAATGCCCGCTGGCCCGGTCGCGCCGAAGGGCCGAACCGGGAAAACTCTCCCACAGCGCACGCACGACAGCGGTAAATTCTTCAGCCCGCGCATAGCGCTCATCGGATGTGGGCATCTCGTCGAGACCGAAATTCATATGTCCATCAAGAGCCGTCACGATGTTCCAGCCGGCGCGGCCCTTGCTTAGATGATGCAGCGACAGAACCTGCCGCGCGACCGCATAGGGCGGCATGAAGGTGGTCGATATGGTCGTCAGCAAGCCGATTTTCGACGTTTCTCGCGCCAGAGCGGCCATCAAGACCGTTGCATCGAGGCTGGCAAATCCCGGCATTGTCTCCATGATCTGGCTGTTGAGAAACAGGCTGTCGGGACGGAACACGAAATCGAGCTTTGCAGCTTCCGCGCGCCGGGCGATATCAAGATAGAAATCCGAGCCGAACACCCCTTCAATATCGCTGTTTTCGTGTCGCCAGCCATCGCCACTCAACCAGGTAGGAGCAAGGGACATGCCGATATGAAGCATTTTGCGCGAGGTCATGATGAGTTCCGGTTCAGATTTCAAGCCAAGAACCGCGGACTGAAAAGCCCGCGGTCGATTGGTCGATTGTGGCCAAGGATCAGAAGCTGCCCTTGATGCCGATGCCAAAAGTGCGTGGCATGGTCATGCTGGCCTGTGTCGTTGCCCCGCTGATGCCGCGAGTGGCTTGCAGCGACGTTGGCGCACGTTCGTTGAAGATGTTCTTCACAAAGCCATAGAGCTGGAATTTTTCGGTGAAATCATAGCTCATGCGGGCATCCGCAATCGTATAGGCACCGACCCAGTAAGCCTTGGTGTTGCCAACATCGGAATAATAACCATCCGTATGGCGTACATTGCCCGAGACATTGAATTTTTCGGTTACATCCCAGCTCGCACCAAAATTCAGCATATAGCCCGGAGACTTTGCGAATTCATTGTCCTCATAAGAAGCATTGCTTGAAATCTCGTCGATCTTCGTACGCAGGATACCGGCGCTGGATTTGAGCGTCAGATTATCGAGAATGCGATAATCCGCCCCGATTTCAAGACCATAGGCATGTGCCTTTTCAGCATTGATGGTGTAGGATTGAACGATGTTATTGGCCAGAATAACCGGAATATTATACTGCGCGTTCTTGAAGTCCATATAGAACACATTGGCGTTTACGATGAGCCGATTGTCCAGCACTTCAGCACGCGTGAACAGCTCGTAGTTCCACATGGTTTCTTCGTCGAATGCATTCCATTTGCTCGATGAAGGATTGGTTGTGTTCATATAAAGCGAGACACCGCCGGGATTGTAACCACGACTGACAAGGCCGCCGACTGTGAAATCGGGCGTAACGGCATAGGCCAGCGAGATTTTGGGCAGGAATGCAGAGAAGCTCTCATCGAAATTGACCGCTTCATAGGAGTAAACCGACAAGCCATCACGCTGGATATCATCGTGCTGGTAACGCAATCCGCCCGTAAGGGTCCACCGATCGTTCATGCGCCAGCTCAGCTCGCCGAACAGGCCAAGATTTGTTTTCCTGTCATCAAACGTCGAAAGATAGTTGTTGGCTGTTTTATTGCTTGCATTGAGCAGAAACAGCTCTTCATCCGTTTTGGTATAGGCGTAATAAATGCCGGCCACGCCGCTGATGACGTCTTCCTGATCGCCATAGGTTACGCGGGTTTCGTTGGAAACATTGGTCTGGTCGATATTGGCATCGCCACTGTTTTCCACACCGGTCGAACGTTCAACGCTGGAGTCGGAAAACTGGGTCTGATTGAAGAGCTTGAAGCCATTGTCGAAATCATAGCTGACGTCCAGAATGCCGGTATTGGTGCGCTGCTCCCATGACGGAAGGGTCTGCCCGTTATATTCGAGATCTTCATAATCAGGTGTGGCGGCCTCATAGGTCGGGCGGTTGCTCTTGTTGAAAGAGTAGGTCACCTTGGCTTCAAGGCCCGGAATTTCCGATGGCTGCCAGAGAAGTTTTGAACGGATGTTCAGCGACTGGAAATCCTGATCGGTGCCGGACGCGTAGAAACCGGGATGGCTATAGTCGATGAAACTATCGCGGCCTGAATAATCGATGGCCAGACGCCCGGCGAGTTCATCCTTATAGAGCGGGCTGTTGAGCATGATCGAGGTGCGTTTCGACTTGTAGCTGCCGATCTCGACCTGATATGCGCCTTCCTGCTCGAATACCGGGTCTTTGGTATTGACGATGATGGCACCGGCAATTGCATTGGCACCCTGCGAGGTGGTCTGGGGACCACGAAACACTTCGATACTGTCGACATCCCATATCGGGGCAGAGCCGAAGACGAATTCATTATAGTTGAGATAATGGCCATCGATATTGATGGTCGCGCGCGGCACGGTGCCGGAAAAGAAAGCCGTGGCTCCATTGTTCGGTCCTTGCGTGTCCTGTCCGCGAATGACCGGGGCGCCGACCGTGTCCGTGTAAACGACATTGGGTGTGCCCCGAACGACCTCGGACACCGAAGAATCACCTGTCTTTTCCCTGTCGATTTCCTTTGCGGTGATCACGGTGACGGAGGAAGCTGTGTTCTTCATGTCACGCGCGATTTTTTCGCCGGTAATCACCACCGTATCGAGAACCAATCCGTTGGATGCGTTCGCTGGCTGCGGGTCTTGCGCAAGCGCGGGCGCCCCGGCAAGTGCGACCAGCGTCAAAGCGCTGGCACTATAGACAAAGCCACGGTTAGAACGGATATTCATAGGCTGCCCCAAAACATGAGTGTATACATCATGTTCTGATATGCCCATCAAATGTATTCCGCAATAAGGAATGCATACCGCGATACAGTATGAACGCAAGCTGATCCATGGTGTTGCACATTGGCAACGCATTGACCTGTCGGCGGCAGTCAAGCACAGGGTTTTGACGTCCGGTCTTCGCAATGGATCGCGTATCGGGCATGACTTTGTTTGATCTTGCCGCTAAACATCGCTTAAGACGGAAGAAACGACCGAATGCTTCCAATGATCGGGAAGCGCTCTGGTGGGAGGCGAAGCAGTTGAAAGAGCAGAATGGATTGCCAGTGGATGAGACAGAAACTGCGGGAGACAAACGCTCCGGCACAATCCAGTCGGTATCGATTGCAGCGCGGTTTTTGAAAATTCTTGCCAATGCCGAGAACGAACTTGCCTTGGGCGAAGTCGCGAAGCGAGCGGGCACGGGCGGATCGACGGCGCATCGCTATATGCAAAGTCTCGTCAAGGAAGGGCTGGCCAAGCAGGATCCGGTCAGCGGTTTTTACGACCTCGGACCGACAGCCCTGAGCATCGGCATAGGGGCGCTCAAGCGTGTCGATGCGGTGGAAATCGCGGCGCAGCATATGAAGGCCCTGTCGCAGCGTCATGCCATGAGCGGCGGCGTCGCGATCTGGACGGATCGGGGCCCGACGCTGGTGCGCTGGTATCGCAGCGCGTATTTTTCCGTCAATCCGCTGGCGCTTGGCGACACATTGCCGGTCGACAACACCGCCTGCGGATGGGTCTTTCAGTCTTTCCTGCCCAAAAGCAGCATCGATGCGGTCAGAAAAGTCCAGCCCGCAAATTTTCGCGGCACCCCGCCCTCCAAAGCGGTTCTGGACAAGGTGCGCGCCGATCGCTGGTCAGAAATGACCAGCCATCTCCTGTCCAATGTCACGGGTCAGGCATCGCCCGTACTGGATGCGCAGGGAGAAATCGTCTGCGTCATGACGACGGTTGCCGATCTGGGCCAGTTGCGCACCGACGAAGAACGCCGGGCCTTGTTTCGCGAAGCCTGCATCGTCAATCAATCGACCGGCGGCCTGATCGTCGACACAAAGCTGGAAATGCCGGAAGGCCAATCCATTTATCCGGGCTGACCGGCACGCACTGCACCGCTTTTCGGAACGATCAGCGGTGTGCCGGAAACCGGATCGGCAATGATGAGCGAGGCAAGGCCGAACACATCTTCAACCAGCTTTTCCGTCACGATATCTCCCGGCTTGCCCTGCGCAATCACCGCGCCTTCGCGCACGGCGATCAGGTGCGAAGCATAGCGGCAGGCATGATTGAGTTCATGCAGGACCGCAACGACTGTCCGCCCCTCTCTGTTGAGCCGGGCCAGAAGGTCGAGCAACTCGATCTGATGCGCGATATCGAGATAGGTCGTCGGCTCATCGAGCAGCAGGATCGGCGTATCCTGCGCCAGAACCAGAGCGATCCAGACACGCTGGCGCTGACCGCCTGAAAGTTCATCCACCGCGCGGGTTGCAAGTTCGGTAATCCCGGTTGCGTCCATCGCCTGCGCCACAGCCGCTTCATCGGCCAGCGACCATTGCCGCAAAAACGACTGGTGCGGATAACGGCCGCGCGCGACCAGATCGGCGGCGGTGATGCCTTCCGGCGCAATCGAACTTTGCGGCAAAAGCCCCAGACGACGCGCCGTCTCTTTTGCAGGCAGGCTGGCAATGTCGCCGCCATCCAGAATGACCTTGCCGGTCGCGGGCTTCAAAAGACGCGCCAACGCGCGCAGAAGCGTCGATTTTCCGCAGGCATTCGGCCCGACAATCACCGTGAAGGATGCATCCGGGATCGCCACGGAAAGGTCTGTCGCGACCGTCCGTTCATCATATTTCAGCGTCACGGCGTCGGCGCGAAGGCGGTGCGTCATTGTTTTGGTTCCAGTGGCAAATCAGTAGCGGGTCAACACAGGCCCGTATTGCATTGCAGCCCGTATTGCATTGCAGAATGCGTTCTGCAATATGGAGTAGAACAATCATGTTTTAGCAAATCGCTCATGTAGAACCACATAATGACGCTCTCGGGCAAGGGGTGGCTGTGAAATCCTTGAAAATCATCGTGACACTCCTAACCATGCTGGCCAGCTTTGCTCTGTCTGCCAATACTGCGCTGGCGCAGGATCATGCGTGGCCGCGCAACATCAAGCATTATTCGGGTGAGCTGACATTAAAGTCAAAGCCTATGCGGATTGTTTCAACCGCACCCAGCCTGACAGGTATTCTTCTGGCCATCGATGCCCCTGTTATTGCAAGTACCGCAACGACGCCAGGCATTTTGACGGATGACAAGGGGTTTTTCTCGCAATGGGCGAAGGTCGCAGACGAACGCGGAGTTGCGGTTCTTTATTCCAATCTCGACTTCGATATCGAGGCGATCATTGCGCTGGAACCCGATCTCGTGATTGCGTCTGCGACGGGCGCCGACAGCGTTCTTGCGCATTATGCGGAACTTGAAGCGCAGGGCATTCCAACCATGGTCGTCAATTATTCCAATCAGAGCTGGCAGGATATGGCAGCCGCATTTGGCCATGCCACGGGGCTGGAAGACGAGGTCGTGACGACGGTTGCGCGTTTTGATGCCTATGCGGCCAAGGCTGCGGCCGGCATCACCCCGCCCGGCGATCCGGTCAGCATTGTCGGCTACAATATCGGCAACAGCTATTCGATCGGCAAGGCGACTAGCGCACAGGGGCAGTTGCTCGAAGCGCTTGGTTTTACGGTCGCCGGATTGCCGGATGCGCTTTCCGCTCAGGTCACGCGCAGTTCGGATTTCGATTTTATCTCGCACGAAAACCTTTCCACCGCCATTACCGGCAAAAGCGTCTTTCTGCTGCGCGGACTGGACAGCGATGTGAGCGCTTTTCTGAACGATCCGGTGCTGGCCAATATTCCCGCTGTCAAACAAAAACAGGTCTATTCGCTGGGCGCGACCTCCTTTCGGATCGACTATTATTCAGGACTGCAACTCATCGATATCGTCGCCGCGCATTTCCCTAAATGACGGCTGAACCGACATCCCTTTCCGATAGCGTGCACGCGCCCGCTTGCTTGCGCAAGCGCCGGATATGGGGGCTTGGACTGGGCCTGAGCGTGCTGATCATTGCCGTCCTCGCCAGTCTGGCGCTCGGCTCCCGGCCTATCCCGGTCAGCGATACATTGCAGGCGCTGTGGGCGCCCGACTGGCAAAACGATCAGCATCTGATTGTTCGCAAATTGCGCATTCCCCGCACCCTTGTTGCGATACTGGCGGGCCTTGGCCTGGGCGTTGCAGGCGCTGTCATGCAGGCTGTGACCCGTAACCCCCTGGCGGAGCCGGGCCTGCTCGGCATCAATGCCGGTGCGGCGGTCGCCGTTATTCTGGGCATCGTCGCCTTCGATCTCACGACAATGGCGCAATATGTATGGTTTGCATTTCTAGGCGCAGGACTTGCAGGCGTGGCGGTCTTTCTGCTTGGACAGGCCCATGGGTCCGGGACCAATCCGGTGCGGCTGGTTCTGGCAGGCGCCGGCCTGTCGGTGGTGCTCGCATCCATCACCGGGATCATCATCATCAATGCGCCAACGGCGGTTTTCGATCAGTTCCGCCATTGGTCCGCCGGTTCGGTCGAAGGGCGCGGCTATGACGTCATCATTGTTCTGGCGTCAGGCGTGGCTTTGGGACTGGCTGCCGCGTTTTCCATATCCGGCAGGCTCAACACAATCGCTCTGGGCAAGGAACTCGGGGCCGCACTGGGCGTCGATGTCCATGCGACATGGCTGCTTTCCTGTCTGGCGGTGATGCTGCTGGCCGGATCTGCAACCGCTGGCGCAGGGCCGATCGGTTTTGTCGGCCTTGTCGCGCCACATCTTGCACGGGCAATCGTCGGGCCGGATTATCGCTGGATCCTGCCCTATTCCGCGCTTTTTGCCGCCATCCTGCTGCTTGGAGCCGACATTATCGGCCGTGTCATCGCAGCCCCATCGGAAGTGGCCGCCGGTATCGTCTCCATGCTCATCGGCGGGCCGTTCTTCATCTTCATCGTCCGCAGGTTCCGGTTGTCCAGATTATGAATGTCGCGCATAAATCCGTTTTGCGTCTTGGCGGCTTCTCCATTCAGTGGCGGATGCGGGTCCTTGTCATCTGTGGCCTGTTGCTGCTGGCAGCGCTAACCCTTGGCATCATGCATATCGGCACCGGCACGATGTCGTTCACGCCCGGTGAAATCCTCAAAAGCCTGATGTGCGAAGGGGCAAATCCGACGGCGGAACGGATCATCCTGCGCGTGCGGCTTCCGCGTCTGGTCACGGCCCTTTTCGTCGGGGCATCGCTCGGGATGGCGGGGGCGATCTTCCAGTCCATATCGCGCAACGCGCTCGGATCGCCCGATATTATCGGCTTTACGACGGGCGCTGCGACCGGCGCCATCGTCCAGATCATCCTGTTCAATGCCGGTCCGTTCGAGACGGCGCTGGCCGCGGTTCTTTCAGGCATAGGCACGGCGCTGATCGTGTTCCTG
>JAATGD010000307.1 GCA_015654965.1 Hyphomicrobiales bacterium | reverse complement strand
GTGGGCAGAAACTTGTGGTTGGTGGTGCTATCAAGGGCATTGATCCAGCGCTTGTGTCGCGCCTGATCGGAGAAAGCAATGAGAGTTTCGATTATCTGAAAACGCTGATCGATAGCGAAAATCTGGATGCGGGCCTGAGCCTTACGGGCCGTTTCTTCGGTGCTTATGCAGAACGCGATTATGACGTGCTCAAGCGGCATGGCGCGCTTCTCAACGAGAAGACCAGTGTGACGGTGCATCATGTTCCGCGCGATGAACAGCGTTCCGTCATCGGTTCCGACTATTATCACGGCGGCATGCTGGTTGATGATTATGGTGGGCTGCATCCGGGCATGTATCACAAAGCGCTGCGTGAACGCGCAAAGGCTGCGGGTGTCGAGCTTCGTTCCCACGCACGCGCAGGCCGCGTGGAAGAAGTGGGTAATGGCGAAAAGATCGTACCGACAGCACGTGGGTCAATTCGGGCAAGCAATGTCATAATCGCAACCAACGGCTATACCGGCAAGGATGCATCGCCTGAACTGGCGCGTCGTCTCGTGCCGGTCAAGAGCTATCAGATCGCAACCGAACCCTTGGCCGCGGACCTGCTTGCGGAATTGATCCCCAATGGCCGCATGGTGTCGGACACAAGGCGCGATCTCATCTATACGCGTGTTTCGCCCGATGGCACCCGCATCCTGTTCGGATCGCGTCCCGGCGTTTTCGAGATGACGGAAAAACAGGCGGCAAAGCGTATCTATGCGCGGATGCTTGCCATCTGGCCGCAGCTTGCTGGCGTGAAGATCACCCATGCATGGGTGGGCAGTGTTGCCATGACCGCCGACAAGATCGCCCATATCGGTGAGCGCGATGGCGCGCATTTCGCAGCAGGCTGTAACGGCAACGGTGTCGCGCTGATGACCTATCTTGGCTATCAGGTCGCGCGCAAAATTCTTGGCCAGCAGAACATGCCCTCGGCTTTTGATCGTGAGAAATTCATGGCGGTCCCGCTCTATTCGGAAAAGCCATGGTTCCTGCCTGTCTTCACAGGCTGGTATCGGCTGCGCGATTTTCTCGACCGTCCCGGTCGATGATTTGAAGGCAGATTTTCGCAGCCACATCCTCAATATGAGTTCCAGCTATGAACCAGCTATCCATACCGCTCGCCCCTTTTCAGGGTGACGCAACTTTGCCCAAAGCCGTTGATGTCGTTATTATCGGTGGCGGCATCATCGGCATTACAACGGCGCTGGAACTTGCCGAGCGCGGCATTTCCGTTGCCGTTTGCGAAAAAGGCGTGATTGCCGGTGAGCAATCGGCTCGCAACTGGGGCTGGACACGCCAGATGGGGCGTGACGAGCGCGAATTGCCGCTCTGTATGCATTCGGTTGAATTGTGGTCGCAGATGAATGCCCGCATCGGTCGCGAAACGGGCTGGCGACGCACGGGCATCAGCTATCTCTCCTATACCCAGCGTGATCTTAAGGACTGGCTTACATGGGCGGAAATCGGCAAGCGGCATGGGCTTGACGCCCGTATGCTGACGCCGGGAGAAATTGTTGAAAAATTGCCGGGAAACAACGGCAATATTCTGGGGGCCTTGCATACGGCCTCGGACGGACGCGCCGAGCCGTGGATTGCGGTGCCTGCAATGGCGGAAGCCGCACGGGAAAAAGGCGCGCATATCATCACCCATTGCGCCGTGCGCGGCGTTGAAACCATGGCCGGACGGGTCAGCTCTGTCGTGACGGAACGCGGTGAAATCCGCTGTCAGGCAGTCGTGCTGGCTGGCGGTATCTGGTCACGGCTCTTTGCGGGCAATATGGGCATCGACTTTCCGCAATTGAAAGTCATCGGTCCCGTCGCCCATGTCGATGGTGTCGACGGCATGACGGACATGCCGGTCGGGGCAGGGGACTTTGCCTATCGCAAGCGCATCGACGGCAGTTTCACGGTTGCGGTGCGCAATCTCAATCTGGCACCTTTGTCGCCGGATCATTTGCGTCTTTTCCGCGAGTTCGCACCGACTTACCTCACCACATGGCGCGAGTTGAGCCTGCGTTTCAACAGCAGCTTCTTTCAGGAGCTTGCAACGAAACGCAAATGGCATCTCGATGAAAAAACCATTTTCGAGCAATGCCGCGTGATGGACCCACCGGCGCATCAGGGTTTTACGCGCAAGGCACTGCGCAACATCAGCCGCCGCTTTCCCGCCTTTGCGAAGGCGAGGGTGCTGCATGAGTGGTCTGGTGTGATTGACGCCACACCCGATGCGATCCCCGTGATCAGTCCGATCCATGACATTCCCGGCTTTCATATCGCATCGGGTTTTTCTGGCCACGGCTTTGGCATTGGTCCGGGGGCGGGGCAATTGATGGCGGACCTGATCACCGGCAGCCAGACACGTGTGGATGCGAAAATTTTTGATATTGGTCGTTTACGCCCACGCTATACAGCCAAGCTGTTTGATTAAGAGATCACGCAAAAACGACTTGATAACGGTCGCGCCATTTCGCTTATTGTGCAAGGCCGGTAGATATATGTTGGAGACGGCTCCAACAGATGATTGGAATATACGCTCAAGGAGGAAACAGGCATGAGCATACGCACGCAGTCGCAGAGTTTTTCGGACACCCCGCGCGATTATCGCAACTATATCAATGGTGCATTTGTTGCGGCAGGCAGCGAACTGATCGATGTCACCAATCCTGCAACAGGCGTGTTGCTGGGTCGTATTCCTGAAACGGGTGCCGATCAGGTCGATGCTGCGGTCAAGGCTGCACGTGCGGCACAGGGCGCATGGGAAAAATTGCCTGCGATCGAGCGTGCCAATTATCTGCGCAAGATTTCTGCAAAGCTGCGTGAGCATCGTCTTGAACTGGCTGACATCATTGTCAAGGAACAGGGCAAGATCCGTGGTCTTGCACAGGTCGAGGTCGATTTTACCGCCGATTATATCGACTACATGGCGGAATGGGCGCGCCGCATTGAAGGCGAGGTTCTGACCAGTGACCGTCCCAATGAAACCATGCTGCTTTTGCGCAAGCCGGTGGGTGTCGTGGCCGGTATCCTGCCATGGAATTTCCCGTTCTTCCTGATTGCGCGCAAAATGGCACCGGCACTTGTGACGGGTAATACCATCGTCATCAAGCCGAGCGAGGAAACACCGCTCAACGCCTATGTCTTTGCCGAGCTTCTGGCGGAAACCGATCTGCCAAAAGGCGTGTTCAACCTTGTTGGTGGTCGCGGGCGTGTAGCGGGTGAAGCGCTTGCATCCCATCCGGGTGTCGATCTGATCACCTTTACCGGCAGTGTGGGTACAGGCTCGCATATCATGGGGCTTGCCGCGAAGAATCTGACCAAGGTCAATCTGGAACTCGGGGGCAAGGCACCGGCAATCGTGTTGAAAGATGCCGATCTCGATCTTGCCGCCAAGGCGATTTACGATTCACGCGTCATCAATACAGGTCAGGTCTGCAACTGCGCGGAACGCGTCTATGTCGAGCGTCCCGTGCATGATGCCTTTGTTGCCAAGTTGAAAGCCCTGTTCGAGAGCACCCGCTATGGCGATCCTTCGCTCGAGGATGATCTCAATATGGGACCGCTGGTCAATCAGGCGGGGCTGGACAAGGTGGCGCAGGCTGTTGAAACCGCTCGTGCGCAGGGCGCAACGGTTCTGCTCGGCGGCAAGGTCGCGAATCGCCCTTCGGGCTTCCATTATGAGCCGACGCTGATTATCGGTGCGACTGCCGACATGGATATCATGCGCAAGGAGACTTTTGGTCCGGTCCTGCCGGTACAGATCGTCGACAGTCTCGATGAAGCAATCGCATTGTCGAATGATTCAGACTACGGCCTGACATCATCGATCTATACGCGTGATCTTTCCGCTGCCATGCAGGCTTCGCGTGAATTGAAATTTGGTGAAACCTACATTAATCGCGAAAATTTCGAGGCGATGCAGGGCTTCCATGCCGGACGGCGCAAGTCTGGCATCGGTGGCGCGGATGGCAAGCACGGTCTTTACGAATTTACCGTAACCCATGTCGTCTATATTCAAGGCTGAAATATGCGTCGCTAAAAGCGTTCAGGATCAATCAATTGACCTGATCCTGCTTTGAGGTGATTGAACCATCGCTGAAAAAACACACAGAGCGCCGATCTGTTGCCCGCAGGTCGGCGCTCTCATTTTTTATCTTATTTGATCAGTTTTGAACGACGACCCTTGCGCGCTTCGAGAGGGGCGGGTTTCCCCAGCAAAAATCCTTGCAATTCGTCGCATTCCGTTCCCTGCATAAGTGCGAGTTGGCGCTTTGTTTCGATGCCTTCCACGGTGACATGAATATCCAGGGCGTGGGCCAATCCGATGATGCCGTTGACGATCTTGATCGATTTCTCGTCTTCATCGAGATTTACGATGAATTGCCGGTCGATCTTGAGCTTGTCGATCATGAAACGGCGCAGATAGGCGATGCTGCAATAGCCCGAGCCGAAATCGTCAAGGACGATGCGAAAACCCCTCTTGCGGAGATTTTGCACGGTCAGGGCGCTCTGCTCGTCATCCATCATGATATGTTCGGTCAGTTCCAGTTCAAACTGCTCGGGGCTGCAACCGAATGCCCTGACGCTGGCTTCCGCCTGCTCGGCAAATGATGCGACCCGGCATTGCTGGGGAGAGACATTCACAGCCATGAACTCACCCGGACGCCCCTGTGCGACACGGGCCGCGGCTTCAAGAACATGCTGGCCGAGGGGCGTGATGAGGCCTGTCGCCTCGGCTTGAGGGAGAAATTCTGACGGGTTCAACCAGCCATCCGTCGGATGGTGCCAGCGCACAAGGGCTTCGTGGCCGACAAGGGAAAGATTCTGGCGAGAGAACAAGGGCTGATAATGTACGACGATCTGGTCCTTGCTTTCCAGTGCCGATGCCAGATCGCCCGCAATCGTCTGTTGGCGCTTCAATTCCTTGTCGAGCGTTGTCGAAAATGTATTGAAATTCGATCCGCCGGAAATTTTCTGGAATTGTAGGGCGACATCCGCACGACGGACCAGCTCCTTGACCGAAAGACCCGGCTGCTCCTGATAGGCCACGCCAATGCTCAGCTTTATGAGAACTTCCCGGCTTTTGAGCAAAAAAGGCTGATGCGCCGTTGCAAGAAGGCGTTTGCACAGGCGAATGACCGCCTTGTCGGAAGGAAACCCATTCACAAAAATCACAAAGCCGTCGCGACCAGTGCGTGCCATGATATCATGGCTGCGTATTTCCTGTTTTAGGCGTTTAACCAGCTCATTAAACAGCTGTTCGACGTCATCCGTCCCCAGTGAAAGACTCAATCTGCGGAAGTGATCGATATCGATGGACAGAATTGCGTGTGACGAGGAAAAATTTGAAGTAAGCGGTTCAACCCGCTGTAAAAAAACGATAAAATCATGAAGCGCATACTCGGGCACTTACCATTCCTTCTCATCGACCAGGATCAAACAAGGTACTGCTTGGCCGATTAGCATGAAAATAGTGTCGAAAACGGAAATTTCCGCCCGGTATTTTTGCGATTTTATTCGTTCAGGCTGCTTCCGGTTTCACAAACCATTCCCAGCCCCCTTGTCTCAAGGCTTTTCTGCGATAGAGCGCCTGATCGGCGCATCGCAAGAGGGTCTGCAAATCCGTTCCATCCTGCGGCAGAAGGCTGGCACCAATACTGGCGCCGATGGTGACGGAGTGGGGACCGAGTTTTATCGGACGTGACAGGGCCGTGCCGATTCGCCAGCATACCTGCTCAACCGTCTCGGGCGTGTGAATATCGGGCAGGAGAACGGCAAATTCGTCGCCCCCCATGCGGCAGACCAGATCACCGGCCCGCACACTGTCGCGCAATCGGCCAGCAACCGTGATCAGCGTCTGATCACCTGCCTCATGTCCCTAGCGATCATTGATCGTCTTGAAACCATCAAGATCGATCAACAGGACACCTGTCATCTTGCCCGCGCTACTCTCTGTCTGGGCAAGCTGGTCCCAGCGTTCCTGCAACATGCGGCGATTGGCAAGCTTAGTCAGGATGTCCTCGAAAGCATATTGCCGCAAGGCCTGCTCGGCGACCCTGCGATTGGAAACATCGTTAAATATCACAATACCGATGCCCATTTCATGCAGAAGAACACCGCAATGCTCGACGGTTTTGACCGTTCCGTCCTTGCACAGAATTTCAACTTCAAAGGAGGCGATTTCGGAGACACCCGTTTCGTGCATTTGCCACAGATCGCGCTAATGGGTGCGCGCTCTTTCCCGGTCGCGCTCACGCCGATACGTCTGCTCAATCCATTCATCGACAGTCTGGAAACTGTTTTCCCGATAGCCGAATGTTGTCGTGAAAGCGCGATTGGTGAATCCGATTTTCCCATCCACAAGGGATGCCCAGGATAGAGGAATTGGCAATGCGTCCAGAATGATATGGAACTGTTACGCACTGAAGCTGGTTGCCTTGGCCGCCCGCTCTATAAATTCCTTCATCCTGTGACCCTTCCATGATCCAGAAAATCCGGATTTGACGTTGTTCAATCACTCAATTCATCAATAACGTCGAAAATAAGAATAAGTTTAATCTTCTATTATCGAAATTCTTTGTTTTTAAGCAATTCGTCAATAAGGGGAGGCTTAAGATAATGGGGACCATCGAAAATAAATATATCATATCCCCGCATGGCTTCGATCTGGGGAAGCAGTTCAGAGGCCGTCGCGGGGCGAAAACCCGTGGGGTCAATGGGGCGAAACGCCTCCACAATCACCTTTACCCTTTGTTGTCCCAGCCTTTTTGAAAGCGCATCAGCATAATCGCGCGCGACGGCAGGAGAGCGGACTTCAACTCCCACGCCATCCTGAAAAAAAATGCCGACATCGGGCGGAAGCCAGCTCGCCACCCAGTCCGCGAATGCCTCGGCACCG